>JALSSK010000317.1 GCA_026984335.1 Rhodothermales bacterium | reverse complement strand
CGAGGCGACCGGCTACCTGCCACGGCCTCAAATGCCGAAGGGTACGCGCATACCGAAGCGCGGTCGCAGTCGTCGTCATGCGGGAACGTCGCGTTCGAGGCGATACGGCGTCACGTCCACGGGCGCGCCGGAGGCCAGCGACTGCCGGGCGGCGAAGACGGCCTGCATCCCGTTGACGAGCTCATCGAACGGGATGGGGGCCGCTCCGCGCGTGCGGAAGGCGTTCACCGTCTCCGCCAGTTGCCGGGCCTGCCCCTTGTCCTGGTTCATCGCCTTCTTCCGGGTCTGCTTGCCGCCGCGCGTGATCTCCAGACGGCGGAAGTCGTCGAGCGCCGCCACGGCTCCGCCGCCGTAAACCTCCAGCCGCTCTTTCGGCGCGGCCTTGTCGCCGACGGTGCTGTAGGCGAGCGTGCCCACCGAGCCGCCGTCGAACGTGACCGTGATGACGACGTTGTCGTGGTCGGCGAGGTCGTCGCGGTTCAGCGTGAGCGCCTGGGCGTAGACGCGCACCGGGCGCTCACCCGCCACGTACTGCATCAGGTCGATGAAGTGGCACATCTCGCCGACGAGCATGCCGCCGCCCTCGTCCGCCTCGTGGAGCCACGTCGAGGTCGGGATGGGGCCGCTGTTGACGCGGTAGATCATTTGCTTCGGCGTCCCGTCCGGAAGCGCCTCGCGGAGGGCCGCCGTCATCGGCGCAAACCGGCGGTTGAGGCCGACCATCAGCCCCACCGGCTGCTGCGCCGACGCGGCTTCATAGGCTTCCCGCACCGCGTCAAGCTGTTCCTCGGACACCACCATCGGCTTTTCGACGAAGACGTGCTTGCCCGCCTCGAGCGCCCGCACGGTGAAGTCGGCGTGGGCGCCGTGGCGCGTGGCAATGAAGACCGCATCCACGGCCTCGTCGTCAAGGACCGCCTGCAGGTCGGTGGCGCAATACGCGAAGCCGAACTTGTCTGCCTTCTGCTTCGCGTTGAGCCCGGTGGCCGTGATGAGCCCCTGCAGGCGGACGTGGTTGTCCTTCTGCAGATGCGGCAACAGGTGCAGCGCCGCGTAGTTGCCCGCCCCGACGAACCCGACCCCGAGCCGGTCTTTCGGCGTGTGCGCCTCCGCCGGACGGATGCGCACCACGGGCGACTGCGGGCGGTCGACGTCGTACGTGAGCACGATGCCCACGTACGGCTCCTTCCCCTCGCGGATCAGTTCGTAGGCCTCGAGCGCCCGATCGATGGGGAAGCGATGGGTGGTGAGCGGCTTCACATCCAGGCAGCCGCGGGACATCAGGTCGAGGACAGCCTCCATGTTGCGCTGCTCGGTCCACCGGACGTAGTCGTACGGATAGTCGATCCCGCCCTCTTCGTACGAGGGATCGTAGCGCCCCGGCCCGTACGACATCGAGATCTTTACCTCGAGCTCTTTCTTGTAGTATACGTCGCGCGGAATACTCATCCCCACCGCTCCGACGGCCACTACCTGCCCTTTCCGTCGCGTGATCTCGCCGGCCAGTTCGATGGGGCCGTTGCTCTTCGTGGCGGCCGTGATGAGGGTATGGTCGGCGCCCCGCCCGCGCGTGAACCGTTCAACGGCGCCCACCGGGTCCTCCTGCGAGGAGTCCACGCCTGCGTCCATGCCCAGTTCAAGACCGAGGGCCACTTTTTTCGGGTCGAGGTCAAGACCAAGGACGCGGCAGCCATTGGCGCGCAGGAGCTGCACCGTGATCAGCCCGATGAGCCCCAACCCGACGACCACCACGTTGTCCCCCAACTCGGGGCGGGCCAGCCGCACCCCCTGCAGGGCGATGCTTGCCACGGTGGTGTACGAGGCCTCCTCGAACGAGACGCCATCCGGGATGAGGGCCATCAGGTTCTTCGGCGCCACGTTGATCTCGGCGTGGTTGGCATACCCGGCCCCGGCCACGGCCACCCGGTCGCCCGCCTTGAAGCCCGTCACCTCGGCCCCCACCGCTTCCACGATGCCGGCGGCGCTGTACCCCAGCGGCATGGGCTTCTCCATCTTCGACATCACGTTGCGGAAGGTATTCAGGAGCCCTTCCTTCTTCACCTTCTGCAGCACCTGCCGCACCAGGTCGGGCCGGGCCTGCGCCTTGCCGACCAGGCTCTTCTGCGCCAGGTCGATGAGCATTTTCTCCGTGCCCGCACTGATCAGCGAAGCCGCCGTCCGCACCCGCACCGTCCCCGACAAAAGCGCCGGCGGCGGCACCGTCTCCAGCCGCGTCTCACCGGACTTTATGTTCTGTAGGATTTGTTGCATAAAGCATAAATTTTTTTTTAGACATCATTAAAATGAGATTCATCCAGGCACATGATCATCTCATCTAAATTCTCAGAATTTCGAGCATTTTGCAATTTCGGCAATAAAGGAGAATGTCTGCTCTGCACACTTTTCCC
>JALSSK010000316.1 GCA_026984335.1 Rhodothermales bacterium | reverse complement strand
ACCGCCGACGAAGCCCTCGAGCTTTATGCCCGGCTCGCCAACGTTCCGGCTGCGCTTCGCAAGCAACGGATCCCCGAACTCCTCGACCTCGTCCGCATGACCCCGTGGCGGGACACGAAGATCCGGAAATTCTCAAAGGGGATGATGCAGCGCCTCGGCCTCGCGCAGGCCCTCCTGAACGCCCCCGACCTCCTCGTGCTCGACGAGCCGACCGACGGCGTGGACCCTATCGGTCGGCGCGAGATCCGCGACCTCATCGTGCGGCTTCGCGACGCGGGCACGACGATCTTTCTGAACTCCCACCTTCTTTCCGAGGTCGAACAGGTATGCACGAGGGTCGCCATCTTGAACAAAGGGCATCTCGTGCGGGAAGGCACGGTGGCCGAGTTGACGGCGGTCGAACGGGTGTATGAACTCACGGCCGGCCCCGTCCCCGACGCGGTGATCCGGGCCCTTGCCGGGCTCCTCAGCCGGACCGATGACACCGCCGACGGTTCGCCGCACCGCTACCGGCTCTCCGCGCACGACCGGGCGCATCTGAATGAGATCATCGATGCCCTTCGCGGGGCGGGCGTCGAGATCGAAGCCATCACCCCGGTCCGTCGCTCGCTCGAAGAGTACTTCATCGACGTCATCGCGTCCGACGACTGAGACCTGCGCTCTACGCTCCTCTTTCCGCTTCCGCGTATGCAAACGACCGGCATTCTCCTCCTGACGTTCCGGGAACTGTGGGCCAGGAAAATCACCCTTGGCCTCTTTCTCGTGAGCACCCTGGCGTGGCTCATGCTCATGTTTGCGCTCAACCTCGACGTGGTGGAGGGCACGCTCGCCGGCATCCGCATCTTTGGTAAAGAGGCCACCCCCACCGAAGCGGCGCGCGATCCGGCCACCGGCGAGGTCGTCCGCTCGATCGTCACGCTCGAGGGCTTCGTCATCGGGGTTCAGACCTTCGTGGGCGGGGCGGCGTACCTCCTCGGCACGCTCCTGGGCCTTTTCGCCACGGCCCCGCTCATCGCCGGGCTGCTCGAACGCGGGCGCATCGACCTCCTGCTTTCAAAGCCCCTCAGCCGCACACGCATCTTCACCGGACACCTTCTCGGCGTCTGGCTCACGGCCGCCGTGCTCGCCACGTACCTCATCGGCGCGGTGTGGCTCGTGATGTCGCTCAAATCCGGTGTGTGGAACGTGAGCTTCCTCCGGGCCATCCCGATCATCGTCGTGATGTTCGGCGTCATGTACGGCGTGATGGTCCTGCTCGGCGTGGTCACCCAGAGCACCGCGCTTTCGCTCATCACCGCGTACGGGCTGATCTTCGTCTCGGCGATCTTCACCGCCCGCGACACGCTTCTCACCCAGATCAATCCGCCATGGCGGCAGGTCTATGAGGCGAGCTATCACCTCCTGCCGAACTTCATCGAGGTCACGGGGATCGTGGCGAAACTAGCCGGTTCCGAACCCGTAGCCTCGTGGTATCCGCTCTGGTCCTCGATGCTCTTCGGCGCAGTCGTGTATCTCGGCGCCGCCCTGTGGTTCAACCACCGGGACTTCTGAACCCGTTCGCCGCCCCTCGTCACGATCCCGTGTCCACGCATGCAAAAGAGCGCTCTTCTCCCCCTCTTCCCGGTCCTGATCCTCGCGATCGCGCTGACGGGCTGTGAGACCGACATGAGCGCCCCCGAGGCGCTTTCCCTGCAGACGAAAAACGCCGTCGAAGTGCTTCCGGCGGATGCCCGCTTCGTGGGCATGGTCAACGTCCGGAATCTCCGCGCCGAGGTCCTCGGAGATCATGCCCTGGCCTTCGACGAGATGAACGGCGAGGCGGCCGCCCGCATCCGTGCGTTCATCGAGACCACCGGCTTCGACCCCGCAAACGACCTCCACGAGATCTACGTCGCCGCCGATCCCGGCGAAAGCGACCGTTTCGACCTCGTCGTGTACGCCGACTATGATCGCGACCGCCTCGAAGCGTTCGTGAGCGAGCGCCTCCCCGAGGAGATCGACCGCACGTCGTACGAGGGCGTCACCATCTATCGCGCCGGGAACGTGGACCGTCACGTGTACTTCGCCCTCGCCAACGACGACATGATCGTCGCTTCCTCCCGCGAGACCCGGGTGCATGCCATGCTCGACCGGCTTTCGGGGAAACGCTCCGCGTTGAAGGACAACGCCGAAACGATGCGGCTCATCCGGCAGTCCGCCACCGGCGATGCGTGGTTCGTGGCGTGCGACGTGGGCCGCGAAGCATGGTCCAAACGGGGGAAGCAGTTCGGCCGTGAGATGGCGCGGATCGCGCAGACCATCCGGGACGTTTCCCTCTCCGTGACCCTGACCGACGACGGCCTGACGAGCACCTTCACGCTCGTCCCGAAGGAAAACGTCTCGGCGGACGACCTCGCCTCGCTCACCCGGGGGT
>JALSSK010000315.1 GCA_026984335.1 Rhodothermales bacterium | reverse complement strand
TTCGGTCATCGCCCGCTCGGTCCCGATCAGGACGTAGGAATAGCGTCCCATGTCTCCGGGGATGAGCACGGGCTGGCCGATGGAACGATAGCGCGCGGGGACGTCCGGGCAGCCCGGCCCGAAGGCTCGCGTCGCGCCTTTGCGGTGCACGCACAGCCGCATCGGCCGTCCGTCGACGTCGTGCGTCTCGATCTTGGCGATGTTGTGCGCCACCTCGTAGACCGTGCGCAGGCCCGCGCCGCCCGCCGGCAGCCCGAGCGCCTCTTCGAAGGCGCGCCGCGTCTGATGCGCGAGGACCTGCCGGTTGGCAAATGCGTAGTTGACCGCGCTTCGCATCGCGCCGAGGTAGCGTTTCCCCTCCGGTGAGCGGATCGGCGCACAGGCCAGCTGTCGATCGGGCAGGTGGATGCCGTATTTCCCCATCGCGCGGTCCATCACGGCGAGGTAGTCGTCACAGTTCTGATACCCGAAGCCGCGCGAGCCGGTGTGGATGATGACGACGACCTGCCCCGGAAAGAGGCCCAGCGCTTCGGCGGCCGTCTCGTCAAAGATCTCGGCGACGTAATCGACTTCGAGGAAGTGGTTGCCGGAGCCGAGCGTGCCGAGTTGATCGCGTCCCCGTTCCCACGCGCGCTCCGAGACGGCGGCAGGGTCGGCCCCTTCGATGCGTCCGTTTTCCTCGATGAATTCGAGGTCGCCCGCGTGCCCGAACCCTTCCTCGACGGCCCACTGCGCGCCTTTCACGGCCACCTTCCGCAACTCTTTCTTCGAGACGCGCAACGCGCCCGAAGCGCCGACGCCGGTGGGCGCCCGCTCGAAGAGCGCATCGACCAGCGCGCGCGCATGCGGCGTCACCTCCTCCCGGCGCAGCGCCGACGCCATGAGCCGGACGCCGCAGTTGATGTCGTACCCCACGCCGCCGGGAGAGATGACGCCCTCGTCGAGGTCGAACGCGGCCACGCCGCCGATGGGAAAGCCGTAGCCCCAGTGGATGTCCGGCATCGCCAGGGACGCCTTCACGATGCCCGGCATATGCGCCACGTTGGCCGCCTGCTCGGGCGCGCGATCCTCCCGGATGTCCGCCATCATCGATCGGGTCGCATAGATGCGCGCCGGAACGCGCATCCCGCCCCGCTTCGGGATCTCCCACAGATACGGCGCGATTTGCTCAATTTTCAGGTCCATGGCCGTTCGAAGGCTGAGGCGTGATCTTTCGCGAGGTCCCCCTGCGCTTCATGAGATAAATCATGCCCGCCGCCTCCTGTTCCCCCTTCCCGCGCCCTCACCCTCGGCGCTGAATGCTCACCGCGAGCTCTTGACGCGAACGGTACGGGTGGGTGTCCGGGTTGTATGGGGGTCTGGGTGTGGGACCTTGACGCGAGCCGAATGGCGAGCCCCTCCCCCTTTCACATATCGAAGATGATGCGCACGCGCCAGAGGCCGTCCGCGCGCCGGATCTCGAGCCCGTGGAAAGTGACGGCTTTGATCTCGGTATAGAGCGGGTGGCGATCCGGGTCGAAAGCCTCCCCCCGCACCGTGGCGACGAGCCGGCGGTCGGTCCGGCGCTCGATCTCGAAGGCGCAATAGAGCCGACGACGGGTGAGATGCCGGTAGTTGAGTTCGGAGAGCCATCGCACCATGAGCGCTTCCCGATCGCCCGCCTCCACCTCGACGCGTTCGGACCGTTTCGGCGCGACTGTCCGCAGATCCGTCAGCAGGGCGAACAGGCCCCATGCCGCGCGCGCATAGAGCGTGTCGAGGTCCGGCGCCTCGACCTCGATGCCGAGGTCGCCGGTGTGGTCGATCTCTCGCAGCCAATCCGGAAAAGGCATTTCCATCGTCTCGTGCCGCTCGTGGGGGGTCGTTCAGTCCGCCTCCCGCTCGATGCTGCAGCAGTGAGGCGCCTGCGCCCCTTCCGCCGCGTGCGCCTCCATCACGGCCCCCGTGACCGGATTCGGGCGGAAAGTGGTGAACCCTTTGACGCCTTTCTCATACGCCGCCTCATACAACGCCGCGAACTCCCGGAACGGGGTATGCTCGGGCACGTTGACCGTCTTCGAGATCGCGTTGTCGACGTAAGGCTGAAGCGCCGCCTGCATCTCGAGGTGCGCCGCAGGCGGCAGGTCCTGCGCGGTGACGAAATGCGGCGGCAACGGCGTCGTCGCGCCCATGCGCGCGCGCCAGAGTCGATAGGCATAATCGGCCACCTCATACACCACATAGTGTCCCTCTTCGTCGAGCACGCGGCGCGTAAAGACGAAGTCAAACACCGGCTCGACCCCGCTCGAAACATTGTTCGCCAGGAGGCTGATGGTGCCCGTGGGGGCGATGGCCAGCAGGTGGCTGTTCCGAATGCCGTGTTCGGCGATGCCCTCGCGGATGTCCTTCGGAAGGCGGGCGATGAAAGCTCCGCCGAGATATTTATCCCGCTCGAAGAACGGGAACGGTCCTTTCTCGCGGGCCAGTTCGATCGAGGCGCGGTAGGCGGCGTGACAGATCGTCCGCATCGTTTTCGTCGCCAGGGCGCGAGCCTCCGGCGTGCCGTAGGTCAGGCCGAGCATGATGAGCGCGTCGGCGAGCCCGGTCAGGCCGAGGCCGATGCGGCGCGAGCCGCGCTCGACCGCCGCCTGCTTGTCGAGCGGGAAGCGAGAGGCGTCGATCACATCGTCGAGCATCCGCACGGCGACCGGGACCACCCGCGCGAGCGCTTCGAGGTCGAGGCGGGCTTCCGGCGTGAAGGGCGCTTCGACGAAGCGGGTCAGGTTGAGCGCGCCGAGGTCGCACGCGCCATAGGGCGGCAGCGGGATCTCCCCGCACGGGTTGGACGCCGTAATGTATTCGCGGTACCACAGGTTGTTTTCCGCATTGACGCGGTCGAGGAAGAGCACGCCCGGCTCGGCGTGGTCGTAGGCCGCGCGCATGAGCTTCGTCCACAGCGCCCGCGCGCGGAGGCGTCCGAGCACGAGGCACGGGACCGGCCCGTCCGTGCCGGACCATCGCCGGTGCACGACCTCTCGCCCCGCACCTTCGTCTTCGTCGAGCGCCGAGGCCGGAAAGACGAGCGGCCACTCGTCATCGCGGCGCACGGCTTCCATGAACGCGTCGGTGACGAGCACGGAGAGGTTGAAGTGTCGGAGCGTCCCCGGCGCGCGCTTGGCGTCGATGAACGCTTCGACGTCGGGGTGGTCGCACCGGAGCGTGGCCATCATCGCGCCGCGCCGGGCGCCCGTCGAGAGGACGGTGGCGCACATGGCGTCCCACACGTGCATGAACGAGACGGGGCCGGAGGCAATGGCGCCGGTGGCGCGCGCGCGCACGCCTGCGGGCCGGAGCGTGGAGAAGTCGTACCCGATGCCGCCGCCCTGCTGCATCGTCAACGCGCCCTCTTTGAGGCTCTCGAAGATGCCGTCCATCGCGTCCTCGATCACGCCCATGACGAAGCAGTTGAAGAGCGTCACCCGCCGGTGCGTCCCGGCGCCGGCGAGGATGCGCCCGCCCGGCAGAAACGTGAAGCCGCGCATCGCCGCGACGAACCGCCGTTCCCACACCTCGCGCGCATGCGGCTCGACGGCGGCGAGCGCCTTCGCCACGCGCCGCCACGTATCGGCCACCGTCGCATCGATCACGCGCGCGCCCGCGCGATAGCGATAGCGGGTGTCCCAGATGTGCCGCGCGATGTCCGAGACAAAAACGTCGTTTTCCATGACGACCTCCGCCCCCGGCATTTACGTTCGAGCGTTCCCATTCTCGGGTTTAACCCGCGAACCCCTTCCTTTCTCCCGAAACCCCGCCCCCTTCATGCGGCGTACACGAAGCCTCTGCGCCGTCAAACTCCGGATCCTCATGAAGCCGCTCCGTTCGTTCTTTGCCCTGATTGTGCTCGTGATTCCCCTTTTCGCCGCGCCGCCGGTCCGCGCGCAGATCGACGTCGGCGAGGGCCGCGCATCGCTCCGGGACGCCGGGCCGTTCTTCGTGCGCGTGGACGTCGAAGCCGGTCCGGCCCTCTCCACGCACCCCGCGCTGCTCGGCCTCACGCGCGCCGTGGCCGGGCGGCTCTCCGCGGGCGGCGCGCCCCCCTCCCCCGAGCGCGACGGACGTCCCTATCTGTACGTCCACGTCAACGCGCTCGAAATGGAAGAGGGACTGATCCCGTTCACCGTCTCGCTCCAGTTTTTGCAGACCGTCCGCCTTGCCCGCGAGCGCACCCTTCCCACGACCGGATGCACGTGGGAAGCCGCCACGGTGGGGCTCGTCTCCCCGGACAACGTCGCGCTCATTGCCGAGGCGGCGCTCGACCTCGCCGACGAGTTCGCCATGGACTTCCGTGCGGCGAACCGCTGACCCCGCCCGTGCGGCGCAAGGTTCACTGGAGCGTGACCACGGTCACGCCCGCGCCGCCCTGGTTCCACGGGGCGTCTTCGAAGGCGGCCACGTCGGGGCGAGCGGCGAGGTAGGTGTGGATGGCCTTCCGGAGCGCGCCCGTGCCCTTGCCGTGGAGGATCTCCACGTGGTCGAGCCCGGCGGCGACGGCTTCGTCGAGGAAGCGGGTCACTTCGGCGAGGGCCTCGTCCACGCGCGCGCCCCGGAGGTCGATGTGGGTGCGCGTCTTCATCGCGGAGAGGCCGGCAGGCGCGGCGGAGACCTGCCGGACGGTGACCTCCTGCCGGCGCGGTCCCCCGACCTTCGTGAGCCGGTCGCGCCGGACGCGCATCCGCATGGCGCCCACCGCGATGACGGCCTCTTTCTCGTCGAGCTCGAGCACCTCGCCCGCCGTCCCCCCGCCGTCGATCACCACCTGATCGCCGACCCCGACGGGGCCCGGCGCGGGCGCCGGACGCGCTTCCGCCGGACGCTTCTTCCGGCTCCCGCGTTTGCGTTTTTTCTGCCGCCGTTCCACCTTTTCGCGTCGTTCGGCCACTTCCTCTTTGAACGTTTCGAGCCGGGCGCGGGCGGCCCGGGTGGCGTCTTTCACCGCGTCTGCCTCGCGGATCTCCCGGATGGTCTGTTCGACGCGCGCGTTCGCCTCCCGGACGATGCGCTCGGCCTCCGCCAGCGCCTGTTGCCGGATGGCGTCGGCCTGTTCGCGCAGTCGTTCCCGGCGTTCCTCGTACTTCGCCCGCTCGGCCTTCGCCCGGGCCAGCGCCGCCTCGGCCTCCTTCAGACGCCGGGCGAGTTCCTGGTTCCGCCGCTCGAAGACAGCGATCAGATCCTCCATCTTCGCCTTCTGCGTGCCCACGAGTTCGCGGGCGCGGGCGAGGACCTCGCGGTCGAGCCCGATGCGCTCGGCGATCTCGAAGGCATACGACGACCCCGGAATGCCCGGCCGGAAGCGATACGTGGGGCGAAGCGTTTCCTGGTCGAACGCCATCGAGCCGTTCTCGACGCCCTCCGTCTCATGGGCAAACACCTTGAGCGTGCCGTGGTGCGTGGTGGCGATGGTGCGCGCGCCCACGTCGGTGAGACGTTCGAGCACCGCCTGCGCGAGCGCGCCGCCCTCCGCCGGGTCGGTGCCCGTGCCCGCCTCGTCGATAAGGATGAGCGTCCGGTCGTTCGCCCGGCGAAGCATGTATTTCAGGTTCGCGACGTGCGAACTGAACGTCGAGAGGTCCTCCTCGATGGACTGCTCATCGCCGATGTCGACGATGAGGTCGCCGAAGAGGGAGAAGCGGGAGCGCGGGTCGAGCGGGAGCGGGAGGCCGTAGGCGAGCATGAGCGAGAAGAGGCCGACGGTCTTCATCGCCACGGACTTGCCGCCGGCGTTCGGGCCGGTGATGACGAGCGTGCGGTAGGCCTCGCCGAGGCCGAGGTCGAGCGGGACGACGGCGCGGGGTTCGCCGCCGCGTTCGCGCAGCCGGGCGAAGTGGAGCTGCAGCACGGGGTTGCGCCCCTCTCGGATGTCGATGATGCCCTCGTCGTTGAGGTGCGGCGCGGCGGCGTCGAGGTCGAGCGCGAGGCGGGCTTTGGCCTGCAGGAGATCGAAGGCGGCGAGGCTGCGCTGGTTCTCCCGAAGCTCGTCGAGGCGGGCGCGGAGTTCCGCCGTCGCCGCCCGGAGGATGCGCTCGACCTCGCGCCTTTCCTCGCCTTCGAGCTCGCGCACGGCGTTGTTGAGCTCGAGCGCGGCGGCGGGCTCGACGTACACCGTCTGCCCCGTGGCCGAGACGTCGTGGACGAAGCCCTGCACCTTCCTTTTGGCTTCGGCGCGCACGGGGATGACCATGCGCCCGTTCCGGAGGGTCGGCTGCTCTTCGGTGGCATAGCCGTGCGCGACGGCGTCGCGGAGGGCGCGCAGGACGGCGGCGCGGAGCTGCGCCTGCCGTTGCGCGATCGCGCCCCGGATGCGACGAAGCTCGGGGGAAGCGCCGTCCCGGACGCGCCCCTCGTCGTCCACGATCCCGGCGATGTACGCTTCGATCTCGACGAGCGGCGTGATGCGCCGCACGCGCCCGGCCAGGTGCGGATACCGGTCCCGGCGCGCCTCGAAGTACGCCTTCAGCCGCCGCGTGGTCGTGAGCGTGCGGTGCGTGGCGAGGAGGTCCTCCGGACCGACGGCGGCGCCCTCGGGCGCGGCGCGGCGGAACACCTCGCGGAGATCGAGCACGTGTTCGAGCGGGATCGGGTCGTCGAAGCGAAGGGCTTCCTGATACTCCGAGACCCGCGCCAGTTCGTCCCGCACCCACGCCGGCTCGTCCGACGGGCGCATCCGGGCCAGCCGTTCGAGGCCGAGCGTGCTCCGGGCATACCCTTCCATGCGCGCCCGCAGCGCGTCGAAGCCCAGCTTCTCCTCGATCGTGGAAGGATACAGTCTCATGACGGGCTCAGGAAAGGCTCCGGACCTCGGCGTGCGTCTCGTAAAAGAGGGGACGTACGAAGCGCGTGGCGGGGAGATCCTTCGGGGCGAAGCGCGTCACGAAGGTTCCACCCCGAGCGTGGAGTGATCGCCGATGTTGACCACGCGCGCGGACTCGCGGACGCCCGCATACTGCCCGATGAGCGACTCTTCGAGCACGGCGTTGGCCACGAGCGCGTGGGCAAAGAGGATGCTCCCGCGCACGACGGCGTTCTCGATGCGCGCGCCCTCCTCGATGGAGACGTACGGCCCCACGACCGCGTTCGTCACCCGCGCGCCCGGCCCGACGTACACGGGATCGAGGATGACGCTGTTCTCCACCGTGCCCTGGTGCAGGTCGTCGCGTTCCTTTTCGAGGATCACCTTCGTCGTTTCGAGGAGCGCGGGGATGGTGCCGCAGTCGAGCCATTCCGTCACCGACGCGGTTTTGAAGACCTTGCCCTGTTTGAGGAGCCGGTCCATGGCGTCGGTGAGCTGGTATTCGCCGTGCCCCTTGACGTCGTGTTCGATGAGGTAGGCGATGGCGTCGCGAAGGGCGGCGAGGTCCTTCACGTAATAGATGCCGATGAGCGCTTCGTTCGAGATGAGTTCCTGCGGTTTTTCGACGAGCGCCACGATGCGGTCGCCCTCGCGCACGGCCACCCCGAAGCGCCGGGGGTCGTCGACGTGCTTGACCCATGCCACCACGTCCGCCCCTTCGAGGTCGACGCCGGGCTCCATATAGAAGAGCGTGTCGGCAAAGACGACGATGCCCTCGCCTTCGAGGTAGTCTCGGGCGGCATAGACGGCGTGCGCCGTGCCAAGGGCCTCCTCCTGCACGACGAAGCGGGCCGTCATGCCGTGCCGCTCACAGATGTCTCGGAGTTGGCGACGCACGTCCTCGCCGAAGTCCGGCCCGAGCACGAAGATGCCCTCGTCGAGGTGACGCGGCAGCACCTCGTTGAACGTGTCGACGATGCGCTCGACCATGCTTTTGCCCCTGACGGGCAGCAGCGGCTTGGGGGTGACGTGGGAATGCGGGCGCACGCGCGTGCCCCGTCCGGCCATGGGAATGATCAGTTTCATTTCGATTGGATCAAAGTTTCATTTCGATTGGATCAGGGGGAGCCTGTAGGAACGAAACGCACGCCGCCGAGAGGAAGCGGTGTCGGCGAAGGTACGCACCGCACGAAAAAATAACCTGCCCGGTTTTTTGAGGAAGCGAGGATTCCTTCATCGCCCGGCCCTTCGGACGGCGAAACGAGGGGCGCGCGACCGGAACACGGCAACGCATCGGCGCGTCACGGGTCTCTTTCCTGCAAGCCCGACGTTCCCCGAACCCGAGTCCCTATGCCGCCCCCCAAGAAATTCACCTTCGGCCGCATGCCCGCTCCCGAGCTTACGGCCCTGCCGCCTTCGATGACGAAACAGGAGGTCGATGCCTGGCAAGAACAGCGCATCGCCGACCTCTGGCGCATCTTCCGCATCATGGGCGAGTTCGTGGAAGGTTTCGAACGGCTGTCGGCGGTGGGGCCGTGCGTGTCGATCTACGGCTCGGCGCGCACGAAGCCCGACCACCCGGACTACCACCTGGCCGAGACCGTGGCCCGCAAGCTCGTCAAGTGCGGCTTCGGGATCATCACCGGCGGCGGACCGGGCATCATGGAGGCGGCGAACAAGGGCGCCCACGAGGCCGGAGGCATCTCGGTCGGGCTCAACATCGACCTCCCTCACGAGCAGAAACCCAACCCCTACATCGACGCCGACAAGCTGATCAACTTCGACTTCTTCTTCGTGCGGAAGGTGATGCTTCACAAGTACGCGCAGGGGTTCGTCGTCTTGCCCGGAGGCTTCGGCACGATGGACGAGCTCTTCGAAGCGCTCACGCTGATTCAGACGAGAAAGGCCACCCCGTCTCCGATCATCCTGATGGGCTCCGCATACTGGGGCGGACTGCTGAGCTGGCTTCGGGACACCATGCTGGCTTCCGGACGCATCTCTCCGGAAGACCTGGACCTTTTTCTCGTCACCGACGACCCCGACGAAGCCGTCGATACCATCGATAGCTTTTACAAACAACACCTTTTGGCTCCCAATTTCTGAGCGGCGCTTGCCGATCCGCGCCGTCTTTTCGGGAAGACCTTCCCGTTTGCCTTCCTTGTTTTCCCTCCGCTTTCTATTTTGTTTTTTCACCCGGCCCGCAGAAACCGGGAACTTACCTTCAACATTATCAATAAATTGGAGCCGTATTGGTGACGCCTGCCGCCCTTCCGGCGCGGACGCGCAGAGCCCCGGCGCTCCCTCGAAGCCTCCCTCCCACTCACTACAACCCCACAGGATCATGAAGCTGAAATGCACCAAACGGACCAGGCACTTCGCTCGTATGCTGTTGCTGGCCTTTTTGGTGGCTGCTATCGGCAGTTCCGCCGCGTCCGCGCAGGACTACAAAGAGGCCTATAACAACGGCCTCGAAGCTGCCAAGGCCAAGAATTATGACGAAGCCTATGCGCAATTTTCCAGGGCCGTCGAGGGCGCCAAGCAAGCCGGCGACGCCGACGTCGAGAAGCGAGCCGCCAAAGTGCTTGCGCAGTTGGACTACCGCAACGGCCTCAAAGCCACGAAAGCGGAGAACTACGAGGAAGCGCTCACCCATTTCGACAAGGGCATCGCGCATTATCCGACGAACGCCAAAAACTATCTCGGCAAGGCCCTTGCCCTCAAGAAACTTGACCGCATGGACGATGCGATGGCCATGTTCCTCAAGGCCAAGGAAGTGGCCGAGGCCAACGGCGACCGCAAGACCGCCCGCACCGCCGAGAAAGCCATCCGCGACCAGTACATCTTCCTTGCCTCCTCCACGCTGAGCAAGAAAGGCGACCGCACCGGACGCGCCGAGGGCGAACAGGCCCTCGCCTACCTCGAAGAAATGCAGAAGTACGTCGAGCCGGACGCTGATGCCTACTACTACATGGCCGAAGCCTACAAGGCCATGGGCAACTACGAGCAGGCCGTCGCAATGGCGGACAAGGCGCTCGAACTGCATCGCGGAAGCCGCACCGACAAGGCCAAAATCTACTTCGTCAAGGGCGAAGCGCTGATGGCCATGCAAGACTATGAAGGCGCAAAGGCCGCTTTCCGGAACGCCGCTTACGGAAGCTACAAAGCCACCGCCCAGCATTACATCGAGACGCTCGGCACCCGGTAGATTCCATTTTCTCTTGAAAAAGCCCGCGGTCCGCCGGATCGTGGGCTTTTTTTTGTGTGATGCGGGGTATCATCCCCGAAAGCTCCTCTTGCCCGTGTGCGCCATGCCCGTTCAAGCGCTCAGCATCGATTTCTGGAACACGCTCGTGGAAGCGCGTGTGAACGGCCGCGCCCGGCAGACCGAGCGTCTGCGGCATCTGCTCAGCCTTGCGCAGGCGCATCGACCGAAGACGACGCCGGGCGAGGTGAAGGAGGCCTTCGCCGAGACCGTCCGCCGGTTCGAGACGGTCTGGAAAACGCGTCACTGCACGCCCGTCACCGAGGAGCTGGTGCGAAGCATCTGGGACCGGCTCGGCCTCGCGGTCGAGCCGGAGGCGCACGCCGAGACGGTCCGGCTCTTTCAGGAGGGCATCCTTCATCATCCCCCCGCCCTCGTCGAAGGCGCGCCGGAGATGCTGGCCTGGGCCGCCGAACGCTACCGCCTCGCCCTCATCTCGGACACCATGTTCTCCCCCGGCCGCGTCATCCGCCGCCTGCTCGACGCGCAGGGCCTGCTCCGCCACTTCGACGCCTTCGTCTTTTCCGACGAGACCGGCTTCTCCAAGCCCGACGTGCGCGCCTTCGAACGGGCCGCGCTTCAGCTCGACGCCACCCCCGAAGCCCTCGCCCACATCGGCGATCTGCGGCGCACCGACGTGGCGGGCGCGCGCCGCGCCGGAGCCGTCGCCATCCTCTTCACCGGCGTCCACGAGGACGACGACGGCCCCGAACCCGACCGCATCCTCCCGCACTGGCGCCAACTGCCGGACGTTCTTTAGATAAAATACACGCCCCACCGCGGCAGGAATGCCCGAAAAGCCGTTCCTTCTCGGCGTCCCCGGCGTCTCTCCTTCGAAACACGACCTTTCCCGAACCGAGCCATGCGACATTCCGTGATCGACCCCACCGTCATCCTCGGCGAAGACACCTCCGTCGGGCACTTCTGCGTGATCGGCGAAAACGTCCGCATCGGCGACGGGTGCCGGATCGGGCATCACGTCGTCATCCACGACGGAACCGTCATCGGCGACAACGTCCGCATCGACGACCATGCGACCCTCGGCAAACAGCCCATGCGCGCGCCCAACAGCGCCGTCACCCGCGACAAGCAGCAGCCTCCGGCGCGCATCGGCAGCCGGTGCCTCATCGGCGCCTCCGTGGTGATCTATGCCGGATGCACGCTCGGCGAGAAAGTGCTCGTGG
>JALSSK010000314.1 GCA_026984335.1 Rhodothermales bacterium | reverse complement strand
TTCAACCTCGGCTATCTGCCGGGCGGCGACAAATCATGCATCACCCGGCCCGAGACCACGATCCCGGCCCTCTCCGCCGCCCGCGACGTCCTCGCGCCGGGCGGCGTGCTCACGGTCGTCGTGTACCCCGGACATCCGGGCGGGGCGGAGGAGTCCGACGCCGTGGCGGCGTGGGCCGAAGCGCTCGATCAGCGTCGCTTCCAGGCCTTGACGTACCGCTTCGTCAACCAGCGAAACGCGCCCCCGTGGCTGCTCGCCGTCGAGAAAATCGCATGAGCGCCGGCGGTTGATTTCCGCACGCGAAAACCGGAACTTGTGCCCCGTTCCAACCCGTCTCTCCTTCCTCTCCTTCCTCTCCTTTGAAGATCAACCCGATGAAAAGCGTCTCTCTCCGCCGGCTTGCCTTCGTCGTCCTCCCCCTCATCCTCTTCGCCGCCGGGTGCGGGCTGCTCCGCTCGACGCCGAAGACGCCGGCCGTCGTGGGAACGTGGGACTATGTGGTGAAAAACACCCCGCAGGGCAATGCGCCGGGCACGCTCACGGTGCATTACGCCGACGGGAAGTACACCGGCAAGCTCAAGGTGGACGTGCTGTTTCAAACCGTGCCCATCGAAGACGCTTCTTTCGACGGCAAGACCTTCTCTTTTGCCGCGATGCTCGACATCGACGGGCAGAAGTCGCGCACGACCGCCGAGGTCACCGTCGAGGGCGACGCGATGACGGGCCGCATCGAGGTGCCGGGCTTCGGCTCCTTCCCGCTCACGGCCACGCGCAAGACGTCCGCTCCGGGCGGAGCCTGACCCGCGCATCCGAGCCGCCGATGTGCCTTCTCGTCTTCAGCTTCCATGGTCATCCGGAATACCCGTTCGTCTTCGCCTCGAACCGGGACGAGTTCCTCGACCGCCCCACGGCCCCGATGGATTTCTGGAAGGACGCCCCGGATCTCCTCGCCGGGCGCGACCTTCGGGGCGGCGGCACGTGGCTCGGCCTCACACGGACGGGGCGTTTCGCCACCGTGACGAACTATCGCGAGGTCGGGCGCGCAAAGCCCGAGGCGCCCACCCGCGGACGCCTGCCGGTGCGCTTCCTCCTCGGCGACGACGCTCCCGACGCCTTCCTCGACCGCCTCGCGCCCGAAGCCGACCGGTACAACGGCTTCAACCTCCTCGTCGGCGCGGGCGGGGCGCTCCGCTATTTCTCGAACCGTGGGGCGCGACGGGCGCTCGGGCCGGGGCTCTACGGCCTGAGCAACCACCTCCTCGACACCCCGTGGCCGAAGGTCGTCCGCGCTAAGGCCGGCCTCCGGGCGATCCTCGATGAGGAACGGATCGAGCCCGAAGCGCTCTTCGCCCTCCTCGCCGACGAGACGAAGGCCCCCGACGACGCGCTTCCGGACACCGGCGTCGGCCTCGAATGGGAGCGGCTCCTCTCGTCGATCTTCATCCGAAGCCCGAAGTACGGCACACGCGCCTCCACGGTCGTCCTCACCAACCGCCGGGGCGGGACGGACGTGTATGAGCGCACCTTCCCCACCGACGGCTCCGCCCCCTTCACCCGGCGCTTCCGGCTCCCGACCGCGACGCCGTGAAACGTTTTCGGATCGGCCGCCACCTACGGGACGCACGGACAGGCGGCCCCGGGGACAGGTCGGGTATTTTTCATGAATGCATCGATCATTCGCCGATTTGGGCTAACTTCTCCGCATCCTGCCGCCGCATCGCACGACCTCGAAACGTCATCCGCAGACGAGCGCCATGAACTATAAACGCCTTACTTTCGAGAACCGGGAAGGGCAGAAACTGTCCGCACGCCTCGATTTTCCCATTGATAGTGAGCCGATCGCCTATGCGCTTTTTGCGCATTGCTTCACGTGCACGAAAAATCTCCGCGCCGTGCAGAACATCAGCACGGCGCTCAACGAAGAGGGGATCGCGGTGCTCCGTTTCGACTTCACGGGGCTTGGGGAGAGTGAGGGGGACTTCGCCGAGACCAACTTCTCTTCGAACGTCGAGGACCTCGTGGATGCGGCGGGTTTTCTGGCGCGGGAGTATGAGTCTCCGAAGATCCTCATCGGGCACTCGCTCGGGGGGGCGGCGGTCCTTCAGGCGGCGGCGCACCTCGAGAGCGCGCGGGCCGTGGCCACCATCGGCGCGCCCTACGATCCGGAGCACGTGGCGCACATCTTCGAGAGCGCCATCGACGAGATCGAGTATGCGGGTGAGGCGCGGGTGTCCATCGGCGGGCGGCCGTTCACCATCAAAAAGCACTTCATCGACGACCTCCGGGCACAGAACGTGGAGGATACCCTGCGCAACCTGGGGCGGGCGCTCCTCATCATGCACTCGCCGGTGGACGAGATCGTGGGCATCGAGAACGCCACGCTCATCTTCCGTGCGGCCCGGCATCCGAAGAGCTTCATCTCGCTCGACAGGGCCGATCACCTGTTGACCAATCCGGAGGATTCCCAATATGTCGGCGCGATGATCGCGACGTGGGCGCGGAAGTACATCGGCGCGCCGCAGGAGGAGCGGAAGAAGCGCGACCATGGCGAGAGCCACATCATCGCGCACATCAACCGCTCGCACTATCGCACCGAGATTCTCGCCAACGGCCACCCGCTCGTGGCCGACGAGCCGCTCTCGGCGGGCGGGACGAACATGGGACCATCGCCGTACGACCTCCTCGCCGCCGCCCTCGGCGCGTGCACCGTGATCACGCTCCGGATGTACGCCGACCGCAAGCAATGGCCGGTAAAGACCATCACGGCTCATCTCAGCCACAAGAAGGTGCACGCGGAGGACTGCGACTGCGAGGCGAGGATCACGCGGAAAATCGATCTCATCGGCCGCGAGATCGAGTTCACCGGCGACCTCGACGAGCAGCAGATCGAACGGCTGCTTCAGATTGCCAACCGGTGTCCGGTCCATCGCACGCTCACCGACGGGCAGGTGGAGGTGAAGACCTCGCTCCGGGAACACGCGCCGGAGGCGTGAGGCGCGCTAAAACGGGATGGGCTCGACGGTGTGGGCCGCGCCGAGGCCGAGGTCTTCGGCGTCGAGGTGGGTGATGATCGTCTCGAAGAGGTCGGCGAACGCTTCCGGGCAGGAAGTCATCGGTCCGGCAATCGAATCGTAGCTCGTGCACAGCACCTCGTCGGGCGTTCTTCCGTAGAGCGTGTACGTGAAGCTCCCGTCTTTGCACGATCCCCGGCGGTCCCAGAACACCATCTGCCCGTCGATGAGGAAGAGCCGGTTCGCGTGGTCGACGCACCCGGCCTTTTTCGCCGTCTCGATGAACGGCTTGAGGTCGAAGTCGGCCTCGGGCAGGCCCTCGTCGCACCCGGAGCTTCCGAGCATGACGGCGAGGACGAGAGCGAGGGGGAGGAGGGTCGGAAGGAGGCGGCGCATGGGGACGAGGGTCGGTGTGCGTATGGCGTGCCTGCAATGTGAAAACGCCTTATTGCGACCGGTTCCCGCGATTTCTCAGCGGGGTTTCGGTTTGAGGAGGAGGTGGCGGAAGTCGAAGCTGAAGTCGGTGGCGGGGGAGACGGCGCGCATGCGGGCTTCGCGGATGCGGCCCTCGGGCGTGAGGGCGAACGTGACGAAGGCGTCGGCGCGGAGTTCGCGGTCGTACCACCGGGCGACAAACGTGTCGTACTGCCAGTGTTCGAGCGCGCCGGCGAGCGAGGGCGTGTGGCCGAAGCGGATGACGAGGCCCTCGCCCTCGCGTGTGATCTCGACGTCGCCGTACCACGCGTCGGTGTACGTGCCCGCATAGGCGTCGAGCGGGAGCGACGGGCCGACGGTGCTGTCACGGGCGGCGGCGGTCTGCGCTTCCATGCGCGCGAGGTTCTCCCGCGAGGCTTCCACGAGCGCCCGGTAGGCCCCGAGCCAGTCGTTCGGCGCGACGCCGAGGAAGTCGTCGAGGACGCGATAGGCGAGGGCGTTGAACGCCGCGCCGGACTCCTGGTTGGTGAACACCGCCACGCCCGCCCTGAGCTCCGGCAGCATGGCAATGCGGGAGACGTAGCCCGGCAGGCCGCCCGTGTGGGTGACGAGCTTGCGCCCCCGGTACTGGCGGACCTCGAAGCCGAGCGCATAGCCCCGGAAGTCGGTTCGGAGCGGGGCGAGCGACGGCGGCGGATCGGTGATGGGCATGGGCGTGACGAGCGTCCACAGCTCGCGGGTGACGGCGGGGGAGAAGAGCCGCCGGTCCATCGCCACACGCCCGGAGTCGAGCTGCGTCACGAGCCACTTCGCGATGTCCGCGGCATTGCTGTTGATGCCGCCGGCGGGGTTGGTGTTGTCGCTGTCGAAGGGCCGGACGGGCCGGACCACGCCGTCGATGCGGGCGTGCGGCGTGGCCACGTTGCCGCCGTGCGTCGCGGCGGCGTGTGAGACGTTGCTCTCCGTCATCCCCACCACGTCGAGGATGCGCGTGCGCACGAAGTCCTCCCACGTCTGCCCGCTCACCGCCTCGATCACCTCGCCCGCGACGAGGTAGAGCACGTTGTCATACGCATAGGCGCTCCGGAAGCTCTTCTCGAGCGGCACGTATCGGAGCCGCCGGGCGATCTCCTTCCGGTCGTACGTCGAGGGGGGCCACCACAGAAGGTCGCCCGCGCCGAGGGGAAGGCCGCTTCGGTGCACGAGCAGGTCGCGCACGGTCATCTCGCGCGTGACGTACGGGTCCCGCATCCGGAACCACGGCAGATAGTCGATCACCCGCCCGTCCCATTCGATCTTGCCTTCCTCGACGAGCAGCCCGAGCGCCGTGGCGGTGAAGGCTTTCGTGTTCGAGGCAATGCCGAAGAGCGTGTGCGCGTCCACCGGGTCGGGCGCTCCGAGGGTGCGCACGCCGTAACCCCGCGCCATCACCACGCGTCCGTCCCGGACGATGGCGACCGCGACGCCGGGGACCTCGAACGTTTCGAGCACCTCCTCGACGTACGCGTCAAAGTCGGCGGGCTGGGCATGAAGGAGAAGGGGGGCGAGGAAGAGAAAGCCAAGGAGAAGGAGGAAACGGGAGCGCATCATTGTAAGGGTTGGAGTCGGGAGGGAAGCATCGAGTCGGGAGGGAAGCATCGAGTCGGGAGGGAGGCATCGAGTCGGGAGGGAAGCATCAAAGAAGCGGGTCAGGCCCGGTATCGAAGCGCGAGCATGGTGATGTCGTCGGCCTGCGGGGCGCCGTCGGCGAAGGCGGCGACGGCATCGAGCACCTGTTGGATGACGGCTTCGGGTCCGGCGCCGTTGGCGGCGCGGAGACACTCGTGCAACCGCTCGTCCTCGAACTGATCCCGGCGGGCGTCGGCGGCCTCGGGGACGCCGTCGGTGTACAGGAAGAGCGTGTCGTCGGGGGAGAGGCGGAGCGCGTGCGCGGGGAAGTCGAAGTCGGAGAGCAGGCAGACGGCCAGGCTGCGGGCGCGTGGAAGCATCTCCACGTCCCCGTCGCGGCGGAGGAGGAAAGGCAGGTTGTGCCCGGCATTGCAATAGACGACCTCGCCCGTCCGCGTGTCGAGGATGCCGTAGACGAGCGTGACGAACATTCCCTTGACCCGTTCTTCGTGGAGCACCCGGTTGACGCGGCGGAGGCATGCTTCGGGAGACATCCCCTGAAGCGCCGTGGCGCGGAGCAGCGTCCGCGTGTTCGCCATGAAGAGCGCGGCGGGAAGG
The DNA here is from genome assembly GCA_026984335.1 of Rhodothermales bacterium. Lineage (GTDB taxonomy): Bacteria > Bacteroidota > Rhodothermia > Rhodothermales > ISCAR-4553 > JALSSK01. The sequence continues at coordinate 5,609 of JALSSK010000314.1, read as the reverse complement.
CCCTTGCCCGAGACGTCGCCGAGGACGAAGCCGAGCCGGCGCTCGTCGAGCAGGAAGAAGTCATAGAAGTCGCCGCCGACCTCGCGGGCGGGGCGCATGACGGCGTGGAGGTCGAAGTCGGAGCGGTCGGGGAAGGGGGGGAACGTGGTCGGAAGCGAGGAGGTCTGAATCTTGCGCGCGACGTCGAGCTCGCGTTCGAGCGTCATGACGCGGCGTTCGAGGGCCTCGGCGCGTCGGTGCGTTTCCAGCTCGCGGTGCGTCTTCTCGATCGTCACTTCGAGGTCGGAAAAGTCGATGGGCTTCGTGATGAAGTCGAACGCGCCCCGGTTCATGGCCGTCCGGATGTTCGACATGTCGCCGTAGGCGGAGACGATGACGACCTTGAGCGGGTGGCTCCAGTCGCCGAGGCGGTCGAGGAGGGTCAGCCCGTCCATGCGCGGCATGTTGATGTCCGTCACCACGATGTCGATCGTGGGGTCGGCTTCCAGGCATGCGAGCGCCTCGATGCCGTCTCCGGCGAAAGAGAAAAGGATCTCTTTCGATCGGATGCGCTTGCGAAATTTCTGACGGATGAGCCACGAAAGGTCCGGCTCGTCGTCCACGACCAGTATGTTCACGAAAGAGAGAGGCTCGGAGAAGAGGAGAAGGCGGAGGATCCGTCGAAAGGTCACGATTTTTTTCGTCGATGGCAAGCCGGAGGCGCGGGGGGATCCTCGACGCCGTATCTTCGTTGCGAATCCTGATCCTTTCTTCCGCATCGTCCCTTCGATTCTCGCGCATGGTCCCCGTCTCGCTTCGCCTCGAAAATTTCCTGAGCTACGGAACGGCCGCTCCGACCCTCGACTTCGAACGGTTCCACGTCGCCTGTCTTTCGGGGCGAAACGGGCAGGGCAAGTCGGCCCTCCTCGACGCGATCACGTGGGCGCTCTGGGGCGAGGCGCGCAAGTCGAGCGACAGCCGGAAGCCGGACGAGACGCTCCTCCGCATCGGCGCGCGGCGCATGGTGGTTGAACTCGCCTTCGACCTCGAAGGGGAGCGGTACCGCGTGCTGCGATGGTTCGAGAAGACGAAGACGGGAAAGACGCACAAATCCGGCCTCGAAGCGCATGTTTTCGACCCTTCCGCCGGCGAATACCGGCCGCTCACGGGCGCGTCGATGCGGGAGACGCAGAAGATCCTCCAGAATATTCTCGGGCTCGACTACGATACGTTCATCAACTCCGCCTTTCTCCTTCAGGGGCGCTCGGACGAGTTCACGAAGAAGAAGCCCGCGGAGCGGAAGCAGATCCTCGCCCGGATCCTCAACCTGAGCCGGTACGAACGCCTGGCGGACCTGGCGCGGGAGCGTGTGCGCAAAGCGGAGGAGGCCATGCGGCTAGCGAAGACGGAGGTTGAGCGTTTGAAGCAGGCGCTCGAGGATGAGCCCGTCTGGAAGGCGGAGCACGCGCGTGTCTCGGAAGCCGTCGCGCAGGCCCGGAAGACGCTCGAAGGCCTGCGCGCCCGGGAGAAAACGCTCACCGAACGTCTCGCGGCGATGGAAGCGCAGGCGCGCGCCGCCGAAACCGCCCGGGAGTCTCTCGAGCGCCTCGATGCCCGACGCCGGGCCGACGAGGAGGAGCTCGAGAAGCTGCGCAAGAGGATCGCCGAGGCGGAACGGCTGCTGGCCATGCGGGAGGAGATCAAGCGGGATTACGAACGGTACGAGGCGCTCAATAAGGAACGGGAGGCGCTCACGGATAAGCAGAGCCTGGCCATGGGCATCGAACGGCAGATCCTGCAGAAAAAAAATGAACTCCAGGAGCGGAAGAACGAGCTCGAAAAGCAGATTCAGAAACTGGAGGTGCAATTGAAGGCCGACCAGGAAAGCCTCAGACAGTGCGAGGCGGAGCTCGTGAAAGAGGGGCCGACGCGAAAGCTTCTCGAACGGGCGAGGGCGGCGGCGGAAAAGCTGGCGGAGAGGACCGCCGTCCGGGAACGGCGGGGGGAACTACAGACGGAACTCGAGAAAGCCGAGCGGGAGTTGATCCGCGAGAAAGAGGCGCTCGTCGGAAGGATCCGTGCGCTGGAGGTCGACGCGGCGGCGACGGCGGAACGGGCGGCGACGCTCGATGCCCTTCGCAAGGAAGAGGCGGAGCTCAGGGAGGCGGAAGAAAAGCTCCTTTCTCTTAAAGACAAGCTCGACCAGGTGCGCGAGAAAGGTCAGGAGATTGCCGAGCGGATCAAGGAACGCGAGGGTCAGATCAAGACGCATGAGAGGGCCATCGAGGAGTTGGAAGAGAAGCTCGCGCGGATCACTTCGCTCGAAGAGGAGTCCTGCCCCACGTGCGGCACGGCGCTGACGCCCGAGCACCGCGCGCGGGTGGAGGCGCGCTTCCGGGAAGACATCGCCGCGAAGCGCCGGGCCATTGCCGAGGCGCGCGCGCGTGCGGCAGAGGAGGAGCGCCGGCGGAGGGAGCTTCGCGCGGTGTACGCCGAGACGAACGAGCAGATCAAGGCGCTCGCCCCGGTCCCGCAGCGGCTGAGCGTGGTGCGGCAGATGATCCGGGAGGCGGAGGAACAGCGGGACGCGCTCGAGGCCAAGCGCAAAGAGCTCGAACGGCTTCGGGCCTCGCATGCGGCGGAACGCTTCGCTGAGGAGACGCGCGCGCGGATCGCCGGGCTGCAAAAAGCCCTCGACGCGCTTCCGTTCGACGAGGCGGCGTATGAGGCGCTGAAGAAGCAGGCGGCGCAGGTAGACCGGTACGAGGATTCGATGAACCGCCTCGAAGAGGTGGCCGGCCGAAAACGGCAAGTCGAGAAAAGCATCGCGCGCAAAGCGTCCGAGCTGGAACGCCTCCGGAAGATCCTCGACGACGGCTCCGCATTTTCCGAGATCCGGAAACAGCTTCAGGCGCTCGAGAGACAGCATCGGGAGGTCGGCTTCGACGGGGAGCGTCTCGAAGCCGTGCGGCAGGCGCTTCGCGCGCTCGGCGAGGCGGGCGAGCGGATGAAGGAGCTGATGCATGCCCGGGACAACCGCGAGGCGTGGATCGAGAGCCTCGATCAGGTGACGGAACGCCTTCGGATGACGGCGGAGGAGCGCGAAGGCCTCGTGCGGCGCATCGCGCAGATCGAGGCCGAGCTCGAAGGGCGCGAGGCGCTGGCCGAAAAACAACGCGCCGTCGCCCGCCGGAGCGCCGAGACGGAAGAAGAACTCAACCGTCTCCAGGTGCAGATCGGCACGCTGAACACGCTGCTCGAACAGGCCCGCCGCGACCGCAAAGCCCTCAAGGCGCGACGGAAGGAGGAGGCCGAGGCGCGGGCCGAACACGCCGTGTACAAGCACCTCCGAGCCGCTTTCGGCAAGCACGGCATCCCCTCGCTCATCATCGAAGAGACGCTGCCCGAGATCGAGGATCGCGCCAACGAACTGCTCGATCGCCTCACCGAAGGCAAGATGCACGTCCGCCTCAACACGTTGAAGGACAAGAAGACCGGCGGCACGAAAGAGACGCTCGACATCATCATCACCGACGAACAGGGGGCGCCCCGACCGTACGAGACCTTCTCCGGCGGCGAGGCGTTCCGCGTCAACTTCGCGCTCCGCATCGCGCTGGCGCAGTTGCTTGCCGAACGGAGCGGCGTCCGCGTGCGCACCCTCGTCATCGACGAAGGCTTCGGGACGCAGGACGCGCAGGGCATCGAAAACCTCGTTCAGGCCATCCAGACCATCCAGGACGACTTCGACAAGATCCTCGTCATCACCCACCTCGACGAACTCAAGGAGGTCTTTCCCGTCCGGATCGAGGTGGAGAAGGATCCCGTCGCGGGTTCACGTTTCGAGATCATCGGCGTCTGAGCCTCGCGCCGCGTCACAGTCCGCCCGCCGAAGGGGTCACGCGAAGCCCGAAGAAGTAGGTTTCGAGGGTGATCTCGATTGCGTCGAGGGAGGCGTCTTCGGAAACGAAGCGGGCGAAGACCTGGAGCGCCGGGCGGGGGCTGTACTCCGCTTCGAAGCCGCGCCGGGTAAAGCGGAAGTCGGGGCCGCCGGAACGCACTTCTTGTTCGAAGAAGCCTGAGGCAGAGAGGCTCGCGCCGAGTTGCACGAGCACCTTCGCCGTATATCCGGCCTCGAAAGCGGTCCAGGTCTTCAGGGCTTTCGTGCCGAAGGCGGCATAGTTGACGCTTCCGAGGGTGAGGCTGCTCAGGGCGCCCTTGCCGATGAGGCGCGGTTCGAGGAAGAGGGCGCCGCCGCCGAGCCGAAGGGAGGGGCCGAGCCGCAGGGCGAGCCACCGACCATGCATGTCGGGGACGCCCGACCGATCGAAGTCGATCAGCGTCGCGCCGATGCCGAAAGGCGGGCGGAAGAGGTTGAAGCGGATGAGCCCGGCGCGCCACCGGAAGTCGGTGTCCCGGCCTTTGCCGAAGCGCACGCCCGCCGCGCCGAAGAGGATGTCGAAATAGCTGTCGGTCGAGACCTGCGGCAGGAGCATCGAGACGGGCACGCGTCGCGAGGCGAGAAGGAGGACCTGGTTCGCGTCGGCGTCCGGGAAGATGTCGACGCGGAGGCCGATCATCTGCGGAGCCGTGCCGGTCATGCTCTGTGCGTGCGCCGCGCCGGTTGCCCCGAGAAGGGAAGCGGCGAAGGCGAGGCCGAGCGTTTGCAGGATCAGGGATGCGGAAATCGGGAGAGGGCGCACGTCGGGTCGGCTGGTGGGATGATCCGGGAGATGCGGGGCATGCGAGCATACGCAGGCGCGCGGGCAAAAGCAAGGCTTCAGGAGAGGGCGGGCTGCCGCGCCCGTCGCATCAGCACGATGCCGCCGATGATGAGCAGGCCGCCGAAGATCTGTGCCGGAAGGATGGGCTCGCCGAGGAGGAAGTGGCTGCTGAAGAGGGCGATGAAGGGCACGAGGTTCCCGAACGCCGCCGTGGGGGCCGCACCGACGCGCTGCACGGAAGCGCTCCAGAGCACCGGCGCAAGACCCGTCGAGAGGCCGCCGGAATAGAGCAGGGCCAGCCAGATCCACCCGTTCACTCGATGCCATGCCACCGCCCCGAACTCGGGCAGGGCCACGACGAACAGAAAAGGCATCGCGACGAGCAGGCCGAGGAACGACAGTTCGAGGGGCGACACGTGGCGGAGCACCGGACGGTTGAACGCGGTGTACGCGCCCCACAGAACCGCCGCGGCCAGCATCACCAGATTGCCGAAGAGCACGGCCCCGCCAAAGTCCACCTTCTTTGCTCCGAGGAGCACGATGGCAAAAGTGCCCGAGAGCGTGACGAAGAGCCCGAACCACGCGAGCCCCCGCAGCCGTTCGAAGCGGAAGAAATGCCCGAGGAGCGCCGACCACAGCGGCACGCTCGCCATGATGAGCGCCGCGCTGCCCGCCGCCGTATGGTTGATCCCGATGATGAATGTGACCTGATACACCAGATACCCGAGCAACCCGAGCGCGATCACGGGGCCGGTATAGGCCCGGAGCGGCGCGAAGAAGGGGCGTCCCCGTTTCCGCTGGCGCGCCGCGTAGAAGCCGCCGAGCAGAAGCGCCGAGCAAAGCAGCCGGAAAAAGTTCATCGCATGCGGCGGCATCACTTCGAGGATCGCCTTGATGATGGGGAAATTG
>JALSSK010000313.1 GCA_026984335.1 Rhodothermales bacterium | reverse complement strand
CCCACCCGCGACGTCGAAGACAACGACGCCTCGGTGATCCTCCGCCTCGTCTTCGGAAAGACCTCCATGCTTTTCATGGGCGACGCCGAAGCGGACGCCGAGACCCGACTCGTCGCGCACTACGGCGCGCTGCTGAGAAGCAACGTGGTCAAGGTGGGCCATCACGGCTCGGCAACGAGCAGCACGCCGGCGTTCGTGGCGGCCGTCACGGGGGATCCCACCCACCCGACGACGGCCGTCGTCAGCGCCGGGCGGAACAACCGCTTCGGTTTCCCCGACGAAGACGTGGCGCTGCGGTGGAAGCGGAGCGGCGCGCAGGTGCGGATCACCGCCCGCGAAGGCGCCGTGTGGCTCCGAAGCGATGGCGAGCGCGTCACACCCGTGGCCTGGCGACGCCCCTAGGCGTCAATGAAGAGCGGGGCCGGGAAGCGCTCGAGCAGGGCGTTCGTCACCGAACCGAAGGCGATCTCCTTGATCTTCGACCGAGAATGCGCGCCGACGAGCAAAAGATCGGGATTATACCCGGCCGCGTATTCCAGGATTTCGTGCGCAACGTCTTTACCCTTCAAACTCTGAACCTGAACGGAAAAGCCATAGGTCTTCAGGTATGCCTGCGCCATCCGGAGGATCAACTCCGACTCGGCCTTCCCATCTTTATAAATGTGGATGATCTGAACCCGAACGTCGACGCCGTACGGCTGGAGATGGGCAAACTCCCGGATGGTGCGCGCGGAAGCATGGCTCCCGTCGAAGGCCACGAGCACGCGCTCCACCGGGCGACTCTCGGTTCCGACCACGAGCGTGGGACCGACCGTGTTCTTCACGACGCGGGCCAGGGTGTGCGTCTCCTGCCTGGGATGGCTATAAAAGAAATGCGGCGTCTTCCCGATGACGAGAAGATCATAATAGTTCATGTCCTCGATGATGCGCTGAAAGGGCACCCCCTCCTGCACGGTTTCGACGTGGGCGACCCCCGACCCCTTCATCGCCCTGTCGAATTCTTCGATGAGCGTTTGCGCGGTCGCCCGCGCCTCGGACGTCAGTTTCTCCCTCAGCTTCTCGGCATAATACATACTGCCGATGCCGCCGCCCCGCGAGCTGGCTTCGATGCTGCCCAGATCCACCACCGCCAGACCGGTGACTTCGGCGTCGTATCGACGAGCGATGGTTGCGGCATACTCCGTGGCTATCGGGGTGTCGGAGTCGGGATCGAGCGCGACGAGGATTCTTTTGAGCATAGGTTCCCCACTACTTGGTTCCTGAGGATCGTGCCGGAGCCCTAAACTAAGCGAAGGCAACGGTGTGCACAATTCGTTTCTGAGAAATCACGGTGTAAATGCATGAAACGGGCTAATATTCCTCCAGTGGAATTCAGTTATATGGCCGATCCGAGGTTCGATACATTCCGATATACCGGTCTCGAGAGCCTTCTTTTGAACACTTCTCCACACCCTTTACTGTTATGAGAATGATTTAAAATGAGTAGTACTTGTAGTAGTAGACCGTGTGGAAATGTGGAAAGACAGGATGTCCACATCGTCGTCGCGGCGTTGTGCATAAAAACGCGGGTTCATCCCCATGATATCCACACGCGCGGAGTTTCGGAAAGTCGCTGGAGCGGGGATATTCCCGGATTCCCCGAAGTTATTCACGTATCCACGAGCGTCCACCGGAAACGTGCGTGCGGGACGTCGAAAATATTCACACGGAGGCGCGCTGTGGATGAGTCGGGATAACGTGTGGGCGAAGGGGGGCGTTATCCTCATCTATCCACAGTGTGGATAAAACGGAGGGGTTATCCAGAGGATGTTCGGGAGTTGTTAACGGGTTGTTAACAGCGTGGACAAAAGTTTTCCGGGGGGTCAGGGCTTGCCGAGGAGGGAGAACATTTCGCGTTTGTAAGCTTCGACGCCGGGTTGATCGAAGGGGTTGATGCCGAGGAGGTATCCGCCGACGGCCACGGCGTGTTCGAAGAAATAGAGGCACTCGCCGACGGAGCCGGGTTCGAGGCGGTCGAGCCACAGGGTCATGACGGGCACGCCGCCGTCGGCGTGCGCGCGGGCGACGCCTTCATACGCCTTTCGGTTGATGTGGGTCATTGTCTCGCCGGCGAGGTAATTGAGACCGTCGAGGTCGTCGGGAGAGGGGGGGACGTGGAGGGCGCCGTCGTCGTCTTCGAGCATGAGGAAGGTCTCGATGAGGATGCGTCTGCCGTCTTGCACGTACTGGCCGAGGGAATGGAGGTCGGTCGAATACCGGGCGGTGGCGGGAAAGAGGCCCTTGTGCTCCTTCCCCTCGCTTTCGCCGAAGAGCTGTTGCCACCACGCGCCGAGGCCGCCGAGACGCGGCTCGAAGGCGGCGAGCAGTTCGACGGCGTATCCCCGTTCGTGCAAGAGGTAGCGGGTCGCGGCGTAGTCGAGGGCGGGGTTGTCCTCGGGAGCGTCGAGGCGGCGACACATGGAGACGGCGCCATAGAAGAGGGCGCGCACGTCGATGCCCGCGACGGCGATGGGGAGAAGGCCCACCGGCGTGAGCACGGAGAAACGCCCGCCCACGCTCGGGGGAATGACGTATTTCTTATAGCCCTTCTCGGCGCGAAGCCGGTTGAGCGCGCCGCGTTCGGGGTCGGTGGTGACGATGATGCGGCGGTCGGCGTCCTCGAAGCGTTCCTCGAGCCACCGCCGGACGAACCGGAAGGCGAGCGCCGGCTCCAGGGTGGTCCCGCTCTTCGAGATGACGTTCACATACACGGATTTGCCTTCGAGATACGCAAGAAGCTCGCGGAGGTAGGCGCCGCTCATGTGGTGCCCGGCAAAGAGCACCTCCGGCGCGCGCTCGTCCGAGGCGGGATCAGGGAAATACGGCGTCAGCGCTTCGATGACGGCGCGCGCGCCGAGGTACGAGCCGCCGATGCCGATGCACAGAAACACGTCGGCGTTCCGGCGGATCTCGGCGGCGGTGGCGGCGAGGTCTTCGAGAAGGGCGTCGTTCGGGTCGAGGAGGAGGTCGCGCCAGCCGAGGAATTCACGGCCCGCGCCGGTCTTTTCGACGACGGCCCGGTGCGCCGCCGCCACGCGGGGGCGGAGCCGGTCGAGGGCGTCGGGTTCGAGGTGCGCGTGCGCGGGAGCGGGATCGAAACGGAGCATGGGACGGAAAGGGAAGGGTGAACGGAAGGGGGCGGCGGAAAAGAGCCGCTCCCGGAAGCGGTTGGCCTTATATTCGTTTTCCCGAAGATAACCGGGGGCCTTCCATAAGAAAAGAGGAAACGAAAAAGAGCCATGCGAGAATTCATTACGTTTGAGGAAGCGCGCGCGTTGGTGCTCGAGGCGATGCCCGGGCAACCGGCGGCGCGGGCGTCCGTGGCCGAGGCGGTCGGAAAGACCCTCGCCGAGGCGGTCCGGAGCCGCGAGAACATCCCGCCGTTCGACAACTCGGCGATGGATGGCTATGCCGTGCGCGCCGCCGACCTGCGCGAGCTTCCGGCCACGCTCCGCGTGATCGAGGACCTTCCGGCAGGCTCGTTCCCGAAGCGGACCGTCACGCCCGGCACGTGCGCGCGCATCATGACCGGGGCGCCCTTCCCGCCCGGCGCCGACGCCGTCGCTCCGGTCGAGTGGACGGAGCGGGGAGCGGACGAGACCGTGCTTTTTCGGCGCGCGCCGACGCCGGGCGCGCACGTGCGACGGGCGGGCGAAGACGTGCGGGTGGGCGAAGAGGTGATTCCCGCCGGGTCGGTCGTCACGCCGCCGGTCGTGGGGATGATGGCGTCGCTCGGGGTGGTCGAGGCGGCCGTCCGCGTGCCGCCGCGCGTGGCCGTCATCGCTACGGGCGACGAGCTCGTGCCGCCCGAGGAGACACCCGGACCGGGGCAGATCCGCAATTCGAACGGTCCCGCGCTTGCCGCACAGGCGCGTTCCGCCGGCGGCGACCCGATGCCGCCCTTCCTCGCCCGCGATTCCCGGGCGAGCATCCGCGGCGTGATCGAAGAAGCGCTCGCCGCCGACGTGCTCGTCTTCTCCGGCGGCGTCTCGGTGGGCGACTATGACTTCGTCAAAGAGGTCCTCGACGACATGGGGATGGAGTTGCTTTTCTGGAAGGTGCGGCAACGGCCCGGCAAGCCGCTCGCCTTCGGCATGCTCCGCGGCAAACCCGTCTTCGGTCTCCCCGGCAATCCCGTCTCCTCGGCGATGTGTTTCGAGCAGTACGTGCGTCCCGCGCTCGCGAAGATGCTCGGGCGCGCAGAGGTGATCCGTCCGCGTCACCGCGCCGTGCTCTCCGCCCCGATGCGCAAGGCGACGGGCCTCCACTATTTCGCGCGCGGTTTCGTCGCCGCCGACGAGGCGGGCCGTCTCACCGTGCGTCCCTCCGGCGGGCAGGGGTCGCACGTGTACTCGGCGGTCGTGCGGGCGAACGGCATCCTTCATCTGCCGCCGGAAATGGAAAACCCCGGGCCCGGCACGCTTGTTGAAATAGAGTGGCTGACGTGGTGAGCGCGGAAACGCACCGCCTTTTCCGTGGAAAACGGGGAGGCGTGAGGGCTTTCTCCCGATGCGCGCCCACGATAATGAGCGGAGCACGCGGAACACCGCCCGCCGCGCGACCCACAGAGGGATCACGAAGAAGAGGAAGACGTCATGAATACGAAACGGCTCTGGTTCGGGTGGGCGGCGCTTCCGGCGCTCATGCTCCTGGCCTTCGTCGCCGGAGACCGGCTGCCCATCGGCGCGAAGGCCCCGCTGACCCATCTCGAAATGACGGACGTCTCCGGAGGAACGATCACGCTCGCCGGGGCGGCGGGGGAAAACGGACTGCTCGTCCTCTTCACGGCCAATACGTGCCCGTGGGTGAAGGCCTGGGAGGATCGGGTGCGCGAGGCGGCGGCGGAGGCGAAAGCGCTCGGAGTGGGGGTGGTCGCGGTGAACTCGAACGAGGCGGGACGCGCGCGCGGCGAGGGGCTCGACGACATGAAGCGGAAAGCCCGGGAAAAAGGCTATACCTTCTATTATGCGCTCGATCGGGATCACCGGCTCGCCGACGCCTTCGGAGCGGAACGCGCCCCGGAAGTCTTTCTTTTTGATAAAAACCTGACGCTGGTGTACGCCGGGGCCATCGACGACAACCCGCGTCATCCGGAAGCCGTCGCCCATCCGTACCTCCTCGACGCCATGCGCGCGAGGGTCGAGGGGCGCCCCGTCCCCGTCGCCTCGACGAAGGCCATCGGGTGCGCGATCAAACGGGCGCGGCGCTGACCGGAGTCGCGCCTCCGGCCCGCCCGCCCTCTTCACCCGCAAACCGCTCGTTCCCGTGCGCCGTTTCCGCCTCGCCCTTCTCGTTTTCGCGACGCTCGCCGGGGTCGCCCGGGCGCAGTCGTCGGAGCGGTGGCTCGTGCGCGGGGATTCGCTCCGGGATGCGGGCGCGAGCGAAGCCGCCGAGGCCGCGTATGAGAAGGCTCGCGCGGAGGTCCCCGCCGCTCCCGCCGCGTACCTCCGCCTCGGCGCGCTCGCCCTCGAACGCGGGCAATGGGGCAAGGCCGCCGACCGCTTCGACGAGGCGCTCGAACGCGCGCCCGACGACCTCGCGGCGCACTATTTCCGCGCCCTCGCGCACCGGGAGGAAGGGCGCTTCCGAACGCCCATCGAGAAGGTGCGCGAGCTCTTCGAATGGAAGAAGGCCGAGAAGCATTTCGAATGGGTGCTCGCCCGCGACTCGTCCTTCCGCGACGTGCTCTATCAATACGCCGTGCTCGAAGCGTACCGGGGCGAGTACGGCAAGGCGCTCGAACGGGCGCGGGCGCAGCTTCGCCTTCGCCCCGATCTGCCCTCGGCGCACGTCGGGCTCTTCCGGCTCTTCCGGCGCTTCCTCCGGCGCGACGCGGCGGCGGCGACCGGGTGGATGGCCGCGCACGACGATGCGTATGCCGCCTTCTTCCGGGCCGAGGACATGCGCCTGCGCGGGGCAACCGACGCGGCGCTCGAAGCCTTCCGCACGCTCGAACGACGGCCCGGCCCCCTGCCGCGTGCGGCCGTCGCGCTCGCGCTCGCGCGCGTGTTCACCGCTCTCGGCCTCCCGAAGGCGGCGGAGGCGCAGTTCCGGCGCGCCGTGGACGGCATCGAGACGCCCGTGGACGCCGCCTTCGTCTTCGAAGACGTGAAGCACATCCTCACCCCCGATGAACTCCGCACGTATCGCACGCTTCGAAAGGCCGAGGCCTTCCGGGACTTCTTCCGCCGTCTGTGGGCGATCCGCGATCCGCTTCCCGCCGCCGCCGAAAACGCCCGCCTCATCGAGCATTACCGCCGCCTCGTGTACGTCGAGGAGCATTTCGCGTACGACGGCTTCCGCGAGTGGTGGAACGATCCGGACAAACGCGACCGGCTCGCTTTCCCCGAAGGCTACCGCCTCGGCCGCGCGTTCAACGACAAGGGGCTCGTCTACCTCCGGCACGGCCCGCCGGACGACCGCGTGGCGACGCTTGGCGCGGACGTGCCGGGCAATGAGTCGTGGCGATATGAGGCGACGGACGACCTCCCCGCGATGGTCTTCCACTTCTCCACACTCGGCGGGGCAAACTGGCGGCTCGTGCCCGTGCTCCTCGGCCCCGAGATGATGAGCGACCGCGTGGCGTGGGGCGAGCCGTTCACACGCGGATACGCGATCTATCGGGAGCCGCCGGACCGCCGGGACCTGAGCCTCCTCGGCTTCCGTGAGGAGATGCGGGAGCGGAGTCAGGCAGACGTGGACGTGGGGCTGACCACCGACCGCCACACGTGGCCCGCGCCCGTCGAAGCGCTCGAACTGCCCGTGGCGACGGCCGCCTTTCGCGGGGCGGACGGGCGGACGGACGTGAGGGTGTGGTATGCGTTCCCCACCGCCGTCATCGCGCGGCGCATGCCGGAGGGGGCGCGACGGGTGGACGTCGAGATCGGCCTGAGCGTGCGCGCCCCGGACGGACGCGAGGCTTTCCACCGCCTCGACACCCGTCGCCTGAGGCTCTCCGACGACCCCACCGGCGGCGTCATCGACGGCTTCGCCTTCACCGCGGAGCCGGACTCGTATCGCGTCGCGCTTCACGTGCGCCCGAAGGGGACGAACCTCCTCGGCGCGTTCCGCCGCAACCGCCGACTGCCCGACTTCTCCCGCCCCGTCCTCGCGATGAGCGACGTGCTCGCGGCCCGGAACGTCGCGCCCGCCGTGGCCGACGAGGGGCCGTTCGTGCGGCGCGGGCTGCGCATCGAACCCGCCCCCACACTCCGCTTTCGCACCGACCGCCCCCTCTTCGTCTATTTCGAAATCTATCACCTCACCCCCGGCGACGACGGGCGGACGCACTATACGCTCACGTACACGCTCACACCGGTGAAACCCCGACGACGGGGGCTTTTTCGACGAAAACAGAAGGGGCCGACGCTCACGCTGAGCGCCGAGCACGAGAGCGCGGAAACCGCGCCGGTGGAGTACGCCGAGATCGACGTCAGCAAGGTCGAGCCGGACGCGTATTTCCTCACCGTGACGGTCACCGACCGGCAGACGGGGCGGTCGGCCTCGCGCACCCGCGTCGTGACGCTCGAAGAGGGCCGATGAGAGGCGCATACCGACCGCTCCGTCCCTTATATTCGCCGGGACGAACGGATGAAAAGCGACTCCGCCATGCTTCTCTTTTATTGTGTGAAAAAGAAAGAACTCGACGTCATCCGACGGGCGGGGATCCAAAAGAAACGCGGCGTGCGGCTATGGACGTCGCTCGCGCGTGCCCGGGAGAAATGTCGGAACCGCATCCTCGTCATTGCCGCCGACCGGTTGCCCGCGCCGGTGGTCGCCGACGGCGAGGGGCGGGTGCGGGCGGAGGCGGTCCCGGCGGCGGCCGTGCGCAACCTCGACCCCTACCTTCCACCGAGGCTCGTCACGGCGGCGGGCGGCTTCGCGGCGCGACCCGGCAAACGCGAGCCCGAGCTTTTGCTCATCTTTCGGCGCGGCGTGTGGGATCTGCCGAAGGGCAAGTGCGAAAAGGGCGAGACCGTGGAGGCATGCGCGCTCCGCGAAGTGCGCGAAGAGGTGGGCATCGACGACCTCCGCATCCTCCGCGACCTCGGCGCGACCGTCCACGGCTATGCGCGGCGGGGGCGATACGAGGTCAAGACGACGCACTGGTATCTCATGGAGACTTCCGCGGAACGGTTCAAGCCACAGACCGAGGAAAACATCGAAGCGGTGAAGTGGATGCGGTGGAGCGAAGCAAAGAAGAAAATCGGCTTCGAGACGCTCCGGCGACTCATGGCGTCTGTGGAGCCCGTGGTGCTCAAAACGTTCGGGACGCAGTGAAAGGGTATGGGAGGTATGGGAGGTATGAAAGCCGCAATGGGTCATGAGTGATGCTTCCACACGGTCCGCTTTGATCGCCGGGGCGACGGGTCTCGTGGGCGGGCGCTGCCTCGACCTGCTCCTCGCCGATGAGGCGTATCACGCCGTCGTCTCGCTCGGGCGACGCCCGCTCCCGCGCGCGCATCCGAAGCTCACCCACCACGTCGTCGACTTCGAGCACCTCGACGCGCACGCGGGCGTCATCGAGGGACAGGACGTCTTCTGTTGCCTCGGCACGACGATGCGGAAGGCGGGCTCAAAAGAGGCCTTCCGCAGGGTGGATTACGACCATCCGCTCGCGCTCGCCCGTCAGGCGCTCGAACGCGGGGCGAAGCAGTGCCTCCTCGTCTCGGCGCTCGGCGCGAGCCCGCGCTCGCCGTTCTTCTATAACCGCGTCAAAGGCGAGGTGGAGCAGGCCGTTTCGGCGCTTCCGTTCGTGGGCGTTTATCTCTTCCGCCCCTCGCTTCTGACGGGAGAACGGCAGGAGGATCGACCCGGCGAGCGGCGGGCGGAGGCAGTGACGAACGCGCTGTCGTTTCTCCTCCGCGGGCCGCTCCGGAAATACCGACCCACTCCCGCGCGCGTAGTGGCCGCCGCCATGATCGCCGCGGCGAAGGCCCGGCCGGGCGGCGTGCGCGTCTACGAGCCGGAGGCGATGCGGGCGGTCATGGCGGGCGAGACCGGGGGCGGCTGACAGGTGATGGGGGCTGCTAACCTCTCAGTTTGTCGAGCAACTCGTTCAACCGGTCGATCTCTTCCTCCGACAACCTCGAGTAAATCGCGTCGATGCGATGCCGTTCGGCGTCCATTTGAGCCAGTACGTCGAGGCCTTTCTGCGTGAGTCTCACGTCGACCAACCGCCGATCCGTCGCGCACACGGACTTTTGGGCGAGGCCCTTCTTGATCAGGCGATCCACCAGCCGGGAGGCGCCGGCGTTGCGGTGAATCATCCGCTCACAGATGGTGGAGGTCGTCACCGGCTCCGGATGGCTGCCACGCAGAATGCGCAAGACGTTGTACTGAGACGAAGTGAGGTCGTACGTTCCGAAGAAGGCCTGAAGCTGCACGTCGGCCCAGCTCGTCGTGTAAATCAGGTTGACGCTCAGCTTCTGTTGTTTCGACGGGAAGCGTTCCACCCGAATGGCGTCTTCGATGCGCATGGCGATGCCTCTCATAGTTTAGCCCCGGACGACTCCTGGCGGTCCGGGGCTAAGATAGGGAATGGGTGATGACCAATCATCGTTGATTCGTCATCGGTTGAAAGAAAAAAATTACCGTCCGTCCGGCGGCGTCATCTTGTTGAACATGTAGCGTGCGATTTTCCACGCATCGCCCACTTTTTTCAGGACGAAGAGCTCGCGGTTTTCCTCGGGCATCGTGACGCCCCGGGCGCGGAGGGTTACGTCGCCGCGCGAGATCGTCCGGGCGAAGGCCACGTTTCCGTGAGAGGCGATCTCGTCGATGGTGAAGGTGATGTCGAGCGTGATCATGTCGAATACGTGTTCGTAGGCTCCGCGTATCTGGTCCCGGCCCTCCGCCGTGGGAGCTTCGGTCGGCATGAAAACGCCGTCGTCGGTGTAGAGGGCGAGCACGCCGTCTACGTTCGAGGCGTTGAGGACGGCTTCGTACTGCTTCAGGGTGGCCTCGATGGCCGTGTGGTCGTTCATGGCATTCACCGTTTGGGTTGAGGTTGATACGGACGCCGTCCGGCATGCGCAGAGGGCGAGCGCAAGGGTTGCGAAAAGGAGAGGACGAGGGGGCATGGGGGACCGGAGGTCTGGGAGCTCGAAAATCGGGACGGCGATCAATATAGTGACGCAACATTGATGACGCAACATTGATTTGAAAAAAAGCCGCCGCCTCCCGCCGAAGCGGGCCGATTGCCTCGGCCCGGCGGCATCCCGCGCCCGAGATCCGCCCCTAGCCCTCCTCGGCCGCAAGGATCGCCCAGGCGGCCAACGCGCCGTTGTAGCTCGTATAGAACCCGAAGAGATCGTAGACCGCGCTGCCCCAGTTGCCCTGCACCTCCGTGGGCAGGTCGGCGTTTTGCGCCGGGTCGGAGAGGTTGCGCACGAAGGCGAAGGACACCCCTTTCTCCTTACACACCTTGCCGATCACTGCGTCGTCCATCTCGATGCAGGCAAAGTCGGCGTATCGGCCCGATGTGTTGCCGACGACGAAGGTTGCCGTGGTGAGAAGGGCGGTTTTCTGCGGCGTCAGATCGTTGAGCACCGGCTCGGGCGTGGGATCGTTGAGGCGCCCGGGGTTGAGCACGCGCAACGGGTAGTCGGTTCCGTAATGCGCATTGAACCCGTCGGCGAGCTTCCGGAGGCGCTCGGGCGTGGCCGGGATGGGGAAAAGGAGTTCCCCGAAGCCCGGTTTTTCGATGATGCTCCAGTTGGGAGCGAAGGAAGCGGCGTAGGTGGGCCAGCCGGGCGGGGCCGTGTCGGGGTCATAGAGGGCGCCGGCGTTGACCACGTTCACCGTGCCCAGGTGGTCATGCAGCCGCGACCCGCCGGCGGTGCCGACGGAAAGCAGCAACCGGGGCCGGACGTCGCGGGCGATGCGATAGATCAGATCCTCCAGGTAACGCTGCCCCGGCCAGTCGAGGTGGGTGTTCGACTTGAAAAGCAGCACCTTCCGGTCGCTGATCTTCACGAGCCGGTAGGCCCCCCAGGAGTCCCACGACTCCGAGTCGCTGCCGCCGTAGGGGGGCATGTCTCGGTCGTAGGATTGCCACTCGCTCCAGTGACTCTCGTGGGAGGCCTCGTAGGGCATCTCGTGGTTGCTGCGCACGAAGACGTGCTCCAGGGCCGCCCATTCGGACTCCACCCAGGTGATCACGACCGCATCGGCTTCGGGCAGGGTGTCGGCGGGAGCGCTGAGGAGTACCGGCGGTTGCCCGTCGATCGCCGCCCAGTCGAGGGGGGGAAG
>JALSSK010000312.1 GCA_026984335.1 Rhodothermales bacterium | reverse complement strand
GCGGGAAGGCATCTACGAGATCGGCCCCGACCCGCGCCGCCTCAAGGGGCTGGAGTTCGTGCTCCGTAAAGGCCAGATCTTCTTCCAACAGCTCGGCGGCGGGGTGAGCGTACGCGCCGGAGGCACCCTCGCGCACGTCGACGGGACCGAGGCGCTCGTGGTGGTGGGTGCGGATACGACGCGGGGGCTGCTCTACCTCAAAGAGGGTCACGTGCGCTTCCCCGACTACCCCGACCTCGGCGTGGGCGACAATGAGCTCTGGCGCTTGCGCGCGGGGCAACCCCCGCAGCCGCTGGCCCTCGACGCTTCTTCGCTCGAAGCATGGCGGCGACTCGCAGACTTCCACCGGCACTACCTGTCGCCGAAGCCGTTCTGGCAAAAACCCTCCTTCTTCCTTCCGGCGGCGGCCGTCGTCATCGGCGGGGCCGTCCTGCTCTTTTCCGGCGGCAACGGGGGCGGACCGGACACCGCCGACGGCCTCGTCGTCATCCCCCTTCCCGACTGACGTGGAGGCCCCTCATGACACGATCCCTCCTTCTCCCCGGCCTGCTTGCAGGCTTGCTCCTCGGCTGCGACGCGCGGGCGCCCACGGCGTTCGAGCCGACGGCCCGGAGCCGCATCGTCTTTGATGCCGGGAGCCTCCACGCCGAAGCCCTCCACCCCCGTGCGCCTTGCCTTTCCACGCTCGACGAGATCGACCTGTTCGTCACCATGGAGAGCGGGCGCGAGGTCATCCTCAGCCGCGCGCTCGACCCCGACGCTTCGACCGAGACGTTCGACGTGACCGTAGAGATCGGCGCGGTGAACTTCCTCGTTGAAATCTTCAGCAATAACGGCGCAACGCTCTATCGGGGCGAGACGCTCGCCGAGATCACCGCGGACGGCTTCAGCGTGTCCATCTCCGTGACGGCCGTCGCCCCGATCCTCGAAGTGTGCCCGGAGATGCTCACCCTCAGCCGTGAGAACCGGTATTCCGGCACGATGGAGATGTTCAACAAAGGGATCGGCTCACTCGCGTGGACCGTCTCGAACGACGACCTGTGCAACAACGAAGCGTGCCTCTTTTTCGAGCCCGATGCCGGAGCCGTATCCACCGGAGATTCGGACTTCATGACCGTGTTCGCGGGCGACCTCCCCGCCACCCCGACGACCTTCCTCGCCCGCATCGAGACGGAGACCGGCTTCGTGGAACTGCCCGTAAGGGTCGAGTGAGCGACCATACGTCTGAACGAAAAAACGCGCGCACGCCTCACGCCTTGTTCCGAAGCGTAATCTCCCGCTCGTCGCCGGCGGCGATCTCGAAGACGACCGGATCGTACGCCCCGCGCCACCCGGCCACGTTATAGACGCCCGGAATCAGGGCGATGGCTTTGCCGGAGGTATACACGCGCCCGCGCCCCTCCGCACCGCGTCCGAGGAAGATCCGCTTGTCCGCATCGCACGTGCCGTCGGCTTTCTCGTAGATGAACGTCACGTACCCGACCGGGACCACGATCTCGATCACCTGATCCTCCCCGGCGGCGACGACCACGCCCGGCGCCAGACCTTGCGCACGCCATAGATATGCGGGCGGCCCGTTCGCGGAACTCGGGAGAATGCCGGTGCACCGTGTTGATCTGTTCATGACTCCAGGTTCTCAAAGTTTGGAGTCTCCAGCAAATCCGGGGCGGTTCACGGTTTATGTTCAACGCTCATAGGTGCATCAACACGGAACACCGTGCGCCCATTGTGTGACTGCAGGGGGCGGTTATTATCAAACCCGCTGTTGAAGCCCCGAATCACCGTCTGAATGGCATCGATCTGCTCGCCAGAGAATGTGATTGGTTCTCTCAGCAGGAGCCACTCCACGTCCGCCACGCAAGGCGGGGTCGTCGTCGATCCCGTATACCGGAACGTCCCCCCGAGCGTTTCCGGCAGAAGTTTCCGCGGATCGAAGTGCTCGATGACGATGTGCGTGCCCTCTTCAAGAGCTGCAACAACGTCCAAACTATCGATAAGCTCGGCGATCTCATCGTTTTTGTCGCCCTCCTTGATGAATGCGCCGAGTACTGCCAGCTCACCGGCAGCCGTCTTGTGCACGAAGTGCACCTCGAGTGGGAACTGCTCGCCGTCCAGAAAGTGCTCGCTCAGGGAGTGGAAGTGAAATTGGACAAAGTTGTACTCCTTGTCGCCGATCTTTAGGCCAATCCCCTGGTGCTCTGGGAAAGCCTCGAAGTTCGTTGCCAGCCGCTCGACCTCGAACTCACCCTCGAGGTCTTCGAACTTCACGAGCAGATCGGGTAATGCCCCCACCCGGGCATCTGTGCTGCTAATGCAGATTGGCGTTTGCATCTGGCCGTCTCTACAGGCTGCAAAAGCCGCATCCAGATTGCCCCAATTGGTGGGACAATTCTGGCAGGCGTAGCCCCAATTCTGGGCCTCTACCATGGTAGCCGGACAA
>JALSSK010000311.1 GCA_026984335.1 Rhodothermales bacterium | reverse complement strand
CATACGGGGCCGGCTCGGGGGGGCGGCCGGAACCGGCATCACGTCGGCTCGTCGTCCGGGGTGCGCTTCGGCGGGTTCCACCGGAGCAGGTTTTCGTAGTGCGCCCGCCAGTGCTCCGCCACGTCCGCCTCGGAGACGGGGCGCGCATAGGCCGGTGAGATCAGCGGCTCGGCCTCCTCCACGCGCACCCGCACGATGGCCTGGATCAGATGGGGGGCCTCGAAAAAGCCCCGATCCGTATAGAGGGACACGCCTTCCTCGAATGTCGTCCCCTCGGTGTGGGCCGAGGCCGTACCCTTGAAACGATAACCTTTTCGAACGAAAGGATCCACCACGGTGATCTCGATCGCCGGGTTCTCGGCGAGGTTGCGGATGGCGCCGGCGGAGCGGATGCACGCGAAGATGAGGTGGTCATCGTCCCAACCCTTGAGGGTGCCGATGGGGCGAACGTTCGGCGTCCCGTCGGGGCAAACGGTGGCGACGAAGGCCAGACGCTCGGTGTTCACCGTGCGCTTCATGTCGTCCGTGAGGATGCTCATGGGCAAAGGGGCTGGAGCAGATGAGGGGGCAGAGGAACGGACCGTGAGGCTGCGGCGTTTCGGCGCGGACGTGGCGGCGATAGCGCGGCTCCCGGTTCACCGGAAACGCCCGCCGCCCACTTTTCGACCGAACCCGAACGAGCCATGAAGGTACGACGAGACGAGGCAAAGAGGCGAATCGCGGTTTCCTTCGCGCTGATGCTGGGACTGGCGGCCGGATGCGCCGCGCCGGATGCGCCGCCCCGCGAGCAGGCCTCCGCCCCGCCGACGCTCGCCTTCACCGACGTCACCGAGGCTGCCGGGCTGGGCGATTTTCGCCACGTCAACGGCGCGCGCGGCGACGTCTGGTTTCCCGAGACGATGGGCTCCGGCGGCGGCTTCCTCGACTACGACGGCGACGGCCGGCAGGACGTGATCCTCGTAGGCGGCGGCGCGTGGGACGCCCGGGCCGACCGCGACGTGCGCAAGCTCTGGCTCTATCGCAATACCGGCAACGGCTCTTTCTCGCTCCTCCCGGACGAAGTCTTCCCGCCCCGCCTCGAAGGCTATGGTATGGGCATCGCCGTGGCGGACTATGACAACGACGGCGACGAGGATCTCTTCTTCACCACGCTCGGCCCGAACCACCTCCTCCGAAACGACGACGGCGTCTTCACCGACGTCACGCGCGAGGCCGGCCTCGACGAAGGCGCGCAGTGGAGCACCGCCGCCCTCTTTTTCGACGCCGACCGCGACGGCCGCCTCGACCTCTTCGTCGGGAACTACGTGCAATGGACCCCGGAGACGGACGTCTTTTGCTCGCAGGACGGCGAGAACAAGGGCTATTGCACCCCGGACCTCTACGAGGGCGTGCCGGGCCGTTTCTATCACAACCGGGGCGACGGCACGTTCGAGGACCGGACCGAGGCGGCGGGCTTCGTCGCCTCCTCCGGCAAAACGCTCGGCGCTTCGGAACTCGACTTCAACCGCGACGGGTGGCCCGACCTCGTCGTCTCCAACGATACGGAACCGGATCTGCTCTATGAGAACCGGGGCGACGGCACGTTCGAGGAGGTCGGCGTGCGCAGCGGCATCGCCTTCGACGAACGGGGGCGCGCGCGCGCCGGCATGGGCGTCGATGTCGGCGTCGTGGACGACTCGGGCGAGGAGACGATCTTCGTGGGCAACTTCTCCAACGAGATGATCGCCGTCTACCGGCATCTGGGCAACGGCGCTTTCCTCGACCGCGCCGCCGCCTCGAAGATCGGACGCCCGAGCCTGCTCACGCTCACCTTCGGCGTCTTCCTCTTCGACGTGGACCTCGACGGCGACCTCGACCTCTTCGCGGCCAACGGACACGTGCAGCCGCACATCGAGCGCGTGAAGGACAACGTCACCTTCCGCGAGCCGCCGCACCTCTTCCTCAACGACGGCCGCGGCGCGTTCACCGACGTCGCGCCCGAGATCGGCGGCGTCCTCGCCGAGCCGATGGTGGCGCGCGCCGCCGCCTATGCCGACGTCGACGGCGACGGCGACCTCGACGTGCTCGTGACCGAGAACGCCGGGCCGGCGCATCTGTGGCGGAACGACCTCGGCGGCGGCCGCCGCTTCCTCCGCGTGGACGTGGAGGGGCGGGCGAGCAACCGCGACGGCATCGGCGCGCGCCTCGAACTCGTCGCCGGGGGGCGGCGGCAGGTGCGCCGCGTGCGCACGGGCGGCGGCTTCCTCGCGGCCTTCGAAAAGCCCGTCACCTTCGGCCTTGGCGGCGCTGCGCGGGCCGATTCGCTCGTCATCCGCTGGCCTTCGGGGCGCGTCGAACGCTTCGGCGGCTTCGAGGCCGGTCTGACGCTTCGCCTCGTCGAGGGGGGCGGCGAGGCGCCCGCGCCCTGACGCCGCTCCGCGCGTTCACGCCTGCGCCGCCGC
>JALSSK010000310.1 GCA_026984335.1 Rhodothermales bacterium | reverse complement strand
CCGTCGACGTGGAGGACGTGCCCGGTGACGTAGTCGGCGGAGGAGGAGGCGAGAAAGAGCACGGCGGCGGCCACATCTTCGGGGCGGGCGGGCCGTCCGAGCGGAACCGTGCCGAGCATGGCCTCGCGGGCGGCGTCGGTGAGCTTCGCCGTCATGTCCGTCTCCACATACCCCGGCGCGACCACGTTGACCGTCACGCCCCGGCTGCCGAGCTCTTTGGCGAGGCTCTTCGAAAAACCGATGATGCCCGCCTTCGAGGCCGCATAGTTCGTCTGCCCCGCATTGCCGACGACGCCGACGACCGACGAGAGGTTGACGATCTTGCCGCCGCGTTGGCGCATCATCGGGCGATAGACGGCCTTCGAAAAGTTGAAGACGCTCTTGAGGTTCGCCGCGATGACGGCGTCCCAGTCCTCCTCTTTCATCCGAAGCATGAGGTTGTCGCGGGTGATGCCGGCGTTGTTGACGAGCACGTCGACGGAGCCCCAGGCGTCGAGGACGCCCTTGACGGCGGCTTCGGCGGAGGCGGCTTCGGCGGCGTCGCCCTGAAAAACGAGGACCTCGACGCCCCGGCTTTCGAGGTCGGCCCGGAGCGCTTCGGCGGTCTCGGTCGAGGAGCGGTACGTGAAGGCGACGCGCGCGCCGGCGTCGGCGAAGGCTTCGACGACGGCGCGGCCGATGCCGCGCGTGCCGCCGGTGACGAGCGTGTTCTTTCCGGTCAGATCGAGCTGCATGGTCACGATTGCTGATGAGCGAGAAGGGCGAGGAGTTGTTCGGCGGTTCCGGCGGGGGCCGTCTCGACGTCGCGCCCGAGCGTGCGGCGGACGAGGCCCGTGAGCACCTTTCCCGCGCCGACTTCGACGAAGCGGGCCGCGCCGTCCTCGCGCATCCGCACGAGCGTCTGCGCCCACTTCACGGGAGCCGTCAACTGATCGAGGAGGCGCGCCCGGATCTCCTCGGGGTCGGTCGTCGGCGCGGCGGTCACGTTCAGATACACGGGGCGCCGCGGGGGGCGGAGCTCGAGGTGGATGAGCCCCTGCGCCAGCCCGTCGCGGGCGTGCTCCATGAGGGGCGAGTGGAACGCGCCGCTCACGGGCAACGGGAGCGCCCGCCGCGCGCCGCGCTCCTTGGCCAGCGCGACGGCGCGGAGAACGGCGCGGGCGTCGCCGGAGACGACGACCTGCCCGGGCGCGTTGAAGTTCGCCGGGTGCACCACCTGACCGTCCTCGGAGGCTTCGAGGCACACGCGTTCGACGACGGCGTCGTCCATGCCGAGGATGGCGGCCATCGTGCCGGGGCGCTTCTGCCCGGCCTCGGCCATGAGCCGCCCGCGCAGGCGCACGAGCCGCAAGCCGTCCTCGAAGGCGATCGCTCCGACGGCGGCCAGCGCGCTGTACTCGCCGAGGCTGTGCCCGGCCGCCATGTCCGGCAAGCGGCCGGCGGCTTCGAGCACGGCCATCGCCGCGAGGCTGTGCACGTAGAGGGCAGGCTGCGTCACGTCGGTCTGTTTGAGCGCTTCGGCTTCGGCTTCGGCATCGCCGCCGGCGCCGAACATCCGCTCGCTCAGCGGGAAGCCGAGCGCCGCGTCGGCGGCCTCGAAGCGGGCACGGGCCTCCGGAAAGCGTTCGTACAGATCCCGCCCCATTCCGACGTATTGCGAGCCCTGACCGGGAAAGAGAAAAGCCGTCTTCGACATGGTGAAGGTTTTGAAACGGTTGCGTCCGATGATTGCGGGCTGCGAACCGGGTGATCTCCCGGCGCGGGATTATCCTTCGGCGACCATCTCGGCTTCCGCCGACGCCGCCACCTTGTCGCCGTCATAGGCCCATTTCACGTACATCGCGCCCCAGGTGAAGCCGCCGCCGAAGGCCGAGAGCACGAGGTTGTCGCCCCGCCGGAGTTCGTGCTCCCAGTCGTTGAGACACAGCGGGATGGTGGCCGCCGTGGTGTTGCCGTACCGCTCGATGTTGAGCATCACCTTGTCCTTCGTCAGGCCCATGCGGCGAGCCGTGGCGTCGATGATGCGGAGGTTGGCCTGATGCGGCACGAGGTAGCGCACGTCGTCGCCCGTGAGACCGTTGCGCGCCATCACCTCGACGGACACGTCGGCCATGCCTTCGACGGCATACCGGAAGACCTGCCGCCCCTGCTGATGGAGAAAATGCATCTTCTTGTCGATGGTCTCATGGGTGGGCGGGTTGAGGCTTCCACCGGCGGGCATGCACAGCAGATCCGCCTGCGCGCCGTCGATCTGCTCGATGGTGTCGAGGATGCCGTAGCCCTCGTCGGCGGGCTCGAGGAGCACCGCGGCGGCGGCGTCTCCGAAGAGCACGCAGGTGGTGCGGTCGGTATAGTCGGTGATGCTGCTCATCTTGTCCGCGCCGATGACGAGCACCTTCTCATGCCGGCCGCTTTCGATGAAGCTTGCGCCGGTGGAGAGGGCAAAGAGGAAGCCGCTGCACGCCGCCGAGAGGTCGAAGCCCCAGGCTTTCGTTGCGCCGATGGCGTGTTGCACGAGACAGGCCGTGGCGGGAAAGAACATGTCCGGCGTGACGGTGGCGATGATGACGGCCTCGATCTCGGAGGCGTCGAGGCCGCGTTTGCGAAGCAAATCCTTCGCGGCCTCGGTGGCCATGTAGGCGGTGGCTTTGTCCTTGTCCCAGAGGATGCGTCGCTCCCGGATGCCGGTGCGGCTGCGGATCCACTCGTCGTTGGTGTCGACCATCTTTTCGAGGTCGGCATTGGTCAGGCGATCTTCCGGAAGGAAGCGCCCGACGGCGGTGATTGCTGCGCGTGCCATGTCAGAGGATGTACGGTGGGTGGAAAAGCGAGAGGGGGAGAGCGCCTCGGCGGGCGGTCTCAGCCGGTGAAGGCGGCGGCGATGAACCCGGCCACGTCCTCGCGCGCGGCCTCGGCGCCGGCGAGGACCATGCGCTTGACGGCGCGCGCCGACGATCCGCCATGACCGACGAGGACATTGCCGGCCACCCCGAGCAACGGCACGCCGCCGAACTCCTCGTAGTCGAAGGATCGGAACGCTCCGCGCACGACGCGGGCGACGAGGGCCTGTTCCTCGGGGGCGAGTTTCTGCCGCTGCATCTCTCCCCCGATGAGCTTCGGCAAAACCGAGGCCACGCTCTCCCCGAGCTTGAGAATGATGTTGCCCACGAAGCCGTCGCATACGATCACGTCGGCGGTGTACGTGAGCAGGTCGCGCCCCTCGATGTTGCCCCGGAAGCGGAGTCCCGGCGTCTCGGCGAGGAGCTTATAGGCGGCCTTGGCCTGCTCGTTGCCCTTGCCCGGCTCCTCTCCGATGTTGAGCAGCGCGACGGTGGGGTGCTCGCGATGAAGCGTGCGCTCGGCATAGATGGCGCCCATCTGCGCAAACTGCACCAGATGCTCGGGCTTGCAATCGACGTTGCTGCCGACGTCGAGCACCACGGCGGGCTTCCGCTCCAGATTCGGGTAGAGGGTCAGCAACGTGGGACGCGCGACGTTGGGCAGGCGGCCCAGAATGAAGAGGGCCGCCGCCATCACCGCGCCGGTATTGCCCGCACTGACGAAGGCATCGGCCCGCCCTTCTTTGATCGCACGGAGGCCGAGGTGGATCGACGAGCGCGGCTTGCTCTTGACCGCCGCCGTCGGCGCCTCGGCCATCCCGATGACTTCCGGCGCATCGACCACGGTGAGCTTCAGTGCCGGGGCGTCCTCATACCGGCCGAGTTCTTCCCGCAGGCGCGCCTCGGGGCCAAACAGCAACACGTCGAGGTCGTCCGGCTCGCGCCGGCACGCCGCCACGGCTCCCTCGACGACCACCGCCGGCGCCTGATCCCCGCCCATCGCATCGACCGCAACTCGAATGCTCATAAACGATTCGGTTCGCTAAACGATCTGATTCTTACTTCACGGCGGGGCCGTTAGCGCCCGCGCGCCGGCGGCAAGATACGACGCCGCCGGTTGAAAGATAAAGAAACACGCTCTCACGGCGGTTGCGCCCGGTGTCGCGCAACCGCCGTGAGAGCGTGCCGGAGGCCAAACAGCCTCGGAGTCGTTAACCGATCTCTTCGCGTTCGATCACCTGACGCCCCCGATAATGCCCGCAGCTCGGGCAGGCACGATGCATCATCTTCGTGTCGCCGCAGTTCGGGCACTCCATCAGGTCAGGCTCTTTCAGGC
This sequence comes from Rhodothermales bacterium, assembly GCA_026984335.1. Taxonomy (GTDB): domain Bacteria; phylum Bacteroidota; class Rhodothermia; order Rhodothermales; family ISCAR-4553; genus JALSSK01. Next base: position 7,173 of record JALSSK010000310.1, on the reverse strand, counting down.
GGCTGTAGTAATGCGCCCGGCGCGAGCGCGAGCGCGCCTTCGAATGCTTTCGTTTCGGATTAGCCATGGCTATACCTCAAAAAATTTATGGATGCAATGCCCCAAAGGGGGTCGAGGCAACGGCGGCCCGTCAGGGCTCGGGGACGTCGTCGGAGCGCAGTTGCCGGAGCGCTTCCCAGCGGGGATCGACCTCGCCCTCGAAGCCGAACTGCACGGGCAGTTCGAGTTGCTCGGCGCCCGGCGCCACTTTGCGCACCGGCACGGCCAGCAACAGCGTGTCGCGCACCACGTCGGTCAGGTCGATCTCCGGGTCCGCCGGGGACAATGGCCGCACGTCCTCGCCGGAGGCTTCGAGTTCGGCCACCATGTCGGGGGGCGCGTAGAGCACGGTATACGCGCCCTCTACGGGCCGGTCAAAGAGCACCAGGGTTCGATCACACTCCAGCGTGGCGACGGCGCGGGCCGTCAGACGCACGAGCAGGCGATCCCGCTGCACATCCAGCCGCATCTCCACCCGGACGTCCCGGAACGCCTCCGGCTCGAGACCGAGCGCTTCGGCCTCCGGGCGCGCCTCCAGGAGATGCACGCCGGGTTTCAAGGCAGCGACGTTGATCCGCAACATAATGCTTCTATCGGTAAAAAAGCAGGCTGCCGGACGGCAGCCTATCGTGTCTTTCGCATCGCAGAGAAGCATCAACCAAGTTAGAAAACAGAGGTTTCCTTTTCAACCGGAAGAATCTCAACCTTTTACCGAAAAGTACGTGAAGGACACGCCCCAGAAGCCTGCCGCCCCCCTTCCGTTTCTTCTGTGAAATCGCGCCCAATGCGCTTGAAGTTATACCCCGGAATGGTTACCATGCTACCGCGTTGCGAGGAAGTATGGCCTCCTGCTGAACACCCACAGCCGCCCCTCGAAAACCTGAGTCCTAGATCAGGTTTTTTGTGCTTTTGCCCCGCCATGTGCGCGTCGATGCCGTATGCTGGGTTCTTCCGCCCTGCGCCCGGTCTCTGCGCCGCCAGGCATTGCCGACCTCAAAGTAGCTCACCGACCTTTCATCCTTCGTCCGCCACAAATGTGGGTAAGTTGTTAATAACCCAACCTTACTCGCACGCGGTGTACCAGGGGAACGTCGGGGCTCGGGCACGCCGGGCATTGGACCTACCATGCCGCGCCGAAAACCCTACGACAAGTTCTTTATAGTACGGTATTTGCGCACAGTTGCGCCCTGTTGAAAACCTGTGCATGGATGTGGATTTCTTTTCATCATGCCCGGCGCTCCACAGGGTTGCCCGTGCCGAAATGTTGATAACTGGTGAATATGTCACCCGTAGGGGTTTTTTCGGAGCTTCGTTTTCCAGGCTGCCGCTCCTCGCTTCACTCCTTGGCACGTTGTACCGAGCCTGGCGCCTGTGCGCCCGGTTTTTTGCGTAGGCAGGTTCACAAGTATGGAGCAAAGCCCTGAATCGGTCTGGAAACAGTGTCTCGAGATCATTCGCGACAACATCAGCAGGCAAAGTTTCAAGACGTGGTTCGCCCCTCTCAAGGCGGTCGGTCTTGAGCAGGAAGGCGAGCTGACCAAGCTGACGGTCCAGCTTCCCAGCCAGTTCTATTATGAATGGCTGGAAGAGCACTATTTTGCCCTGCTTCGCAAGACCATCACGAAGGTCCTCGGCCCCCAGGGCCGGCTCTTCTACGATATCGTCATCGAGAAAGATGACGCCGAGACGGGCTATGAGGGCGCGTCGATGCACTTGCCCGCGCGTCGCCCCGCCAACGAGCCGGCGGCCCCCTCCTCCTCTCCGCCGCCGGACCTTCCGCCGGTCACGCCGGGGTACTCGGCCCCGCGCAAGCTGGCGGCCCCGTCCTTTAGCGCCGTGCCCGGCTCTCCCACCGAGCCCATTGCAAACCCCTTCGTCATCCCGGGCATCCGCAAGGCCGACATCGACAGCAAGCTCAACCCGAACTATACCTTCGAGCGCTTCATTGAAGGGGACTGCAATCGCCTGGCCCGCAGCGCGGCGCTGGCCATCGCACAACAGCCCGGCGCAACCAGCTTCAATCCCTTTCTCGTCTACGGCGGAGTCGGCCTCGGGAAGACGCACCTCATCCAGGCCATCGGCAACTACCTCAAAGCCAACCGAAAAGCCGAGTCGGTCCTCTACGTTTCCAGCGAGCGCTTCACCACAGAGTTCGTCCAGGCGATTCAGAACAACCGGGCCAGCGACTTCTCTCTCTTCTATCGTCAGATCGACCTGCTCATCATTGACGACGTGCAGTTCTTCGGAAAGAAAGAGAAAACCCAGGAAGAGTTTTTCCACATCTTCAACGCGCTCCACCAGAGCGGCAAGCAGATCGTGCTCTCGGCGGACCGCCCCCCGCGCGACATCCAGGGGATCGAGGAGCGACTCCTCTCCCGCTTCCAGTGGGGACTCTCCGCCGACCTCCAGATGCCCGAACTCGAGACCCGCATCGCCATCCTGAGACGCAAGGCCGAAGACGACGGCATCGTCATCAATGATGAGATCATCGAGTTCGTCGCCCATCACATCAAGAGCAACATCCGCGAACTCGAAGGCGCGTTGATCCGCCTGCTCGCCCATGCCACGCTTCACAAACGCGAGATCGACCTGCCCCTGGCCAAAGAGGTGCTCCGCGACCTGATCAAGGATGCGCGCGTCAGCCTGACCATCGAGCAGATCCAGAACGTGGTGTGCGACTACTTCGGCATCCCGGAAGATCTCGTACGCGCCAAAACGCGCAAGCGCGAGGTGGTGCAGGCGCGACAGGTGGCGATGCATTTCTGCAAAAAGCTCACCCAGCATTCCCTCAAAACGATCGGGCTGCACTTCGGAGGGCGCGACCACTCGACCGTCATCCATGCCTGCCAGAGCGTCCAGAATCAGATCGAGACCGACCCCAAGTTTCGGGACATGATCGAGGAGATTCACCACAAGATCGAGGTCCGCAGCCGCTGACCGGAAGCGAGGGCGCCGGCGAAGCCTGCTTTTTTCGGACGCCTGAGGATCTTCGGAGTGGTTTTTGACTAAGACTTAGGCGCGCCCTTCTCTCTCCCCGTCGCCGTGCGCGCCGGGCGACGGGCGCCGCGGCCGGAAAGCTCGCGCCCCGGGTGGATTTGTGGGGCCGGTCGTGCGTAAATTACGCCCCCCCTTTTCACGAGACCACACGCAAGCCATGAAGTTCACCGCCTCCAGTGCTGAACTCCTCAAAGCGCTGACCACGGTCAGTGGAGCCGTTCCCTCGAAGAGCACGCTGCCGATCCTCGAATGCATCCTCTTCGAGCGGGATGACGACATGCTCCAGCTCAGCGCGACCGACCTGGAAATCTCGATTGTAAAGCGCATGAGCGTGCCTTTCGAGAGCAACGGCACCGCCGCCGGCAACCGGATCGCCGTGCCGGCCAAGCGCCTGCTCGACACCCTCCGCGCCTTGCCCGACCTGCCCATCGTGTTCACCGCCGACGATCAGTTCAACGTCACGCTGCGCACCGATCAGGGCCACTACAAGATGGTCGGACACGATGGCGCGGACTATCCCGCCCTGCCGGAACTCTCGGGCAACGTGCGGATCGAGACGGAAGGCAAGCTGCTTCGCCGGGCGATTCAGAAGACCCACTTCGCCGTCAGCAAGGACGCCCTGCGTCCGGCCATGATGGGCATTTATTTCCAGATCGGCGCGGATCAGGGGCGGGCCGTCGCCACGGACGGCCACCGCCTGGTGAAGCTGACGCTCAGCGAGATGACCAGCGCCGCGCCGGTCGAATTCATCGTGCCGGAGAAAGCGATGACGCTGGCCGGGCGCATCGCCACCGACGCTGCCTGCGCCCTCACCGTCGGTGAGGGCTATGCCGGCTTCGACTTCGGCCACTCCCGCGTGCTGGCCCGCCTGATCGACGAGGCCTATCCCAATTACGAAGCCGTAATTCCGGTCGAGAACGACCGTCGGCTCGTGGTCAACCGCGACGCCATGCTGGCCGCCGTCAAGCGTGTGGGGCTCTACTCCTCGAGCATGACGAACCAGATCCGCCTCTCGCTCAAGTCCGATCAGGTCGAAATTTCGGCCGAAGACATCGAGCGTTCCAGCGAAGCCCGCGAGACGGTCCTGTGCGAATACGACGGCGAGGACATGGTGATCGGTTTCAACGCGCAATACCTGACCGAAGTGCTGAGCAACGTCGATTCGGAGGAGGCAACCTTCGAGTTCAGTTCCCCCAACCGCGCCGGGGTGGTTACGCCGCACGAGCAGCACGAAGGCGAGGAAATGATGATGCTCATCATGCCGGTGATGCTGAACACGTATGCCTGAGCCCCGCTCACCCCGTCCCTTCTTTCGAACGCTCGGCCTCGCGAGGGCCGGGCGTTTTTTTGTGGGGTCCTCGTAAGCCTCGGCCTCACGGCGCGCCCCGGGCAGACGAGGCGCGAAGCCTCCGGAGCATCTCGCGGGCCTCGTCCATGCGGCTCCCCTGCCCGCTCACCACGGCCTCGAACGCCGCCTCGGCTTCAGGGAGGTTGCCCTGCGCCAGATAAATCTTTCCGAGGAAGAACTGCGCCTCCAGATAGAGGAAAGTGTTCGGCTCCTCCATTTCGACCACCTTTTTGAGGTAGCCGGCGGCCTCGCGAAGCCGCTCCGCATCGTAGTGCGGAAAGAGCCCAAGGGTAGACGTGCGCGCTTCCCCGAGCGCATCCATGGCCCGGAAGTACAGGCTGTCGGCGGGGCCGGTCATGAACCCCCCGTTTCCGGAACGCACGTGGAGGCCATTGAACGCGCCCGCATCTTCGTCGAGGTGAAGGGAGCGGTCCAGGGCAGGGCGCGAGGCTTCACTGATGACGAAGAGCACACCATAGAGCGCGACGAGGGCCAGCGACGCCGCCATGGCCCAGCGCGCCGGGAGGCGGGCCGTCCGGAAGAGGCGCGCCGGGCGCCGGGAGGCGCGGTCGGCCATGCGACGCGGTTTCGAGGGGTGGAGCGCGGGGGGGCGTTCGCCCTCGCCCGGCGGCTCCAGGGTGTATCCGGCCAGCCGCTCGAACTGGGCGACGGCGTCGCTCGCCGCCTCTAACTCCCGCATCCTCCGCTCGAAGATTCCATACCGTTCGCGGAGCGCGGCGTCGTTTTCCAGCGCAGCCTCGAGGCGAGCGAAAACCCCTCGGAGGCCCTCGGGCATCGGATGGCGTTCCAGGAGACGCGTCGCCACGTAGTAGGCCAGCACCGAATCGCCGGGCGGCTGTCCGGCGAACGCCTGCGCCTCCTTCACCAGGTTCTCGAAGGCGCGAACCCCCTCGAGCAATTCGGACAGTTCCGGATGGGAAGCAACGTAGGCATCCACTTCGCTCCGCTCTTCCGGCGAGAGTTCGCTGTACAACAGAATTCTTTCCTCGATTGGCTTCATGATTCAGGAGCCTGGTTGATTGGCCCAGAGCCTATCCATGCGCGCGGCTGTTCTTCGAGGCGCCCGTGCCGTTGTCCAAAACATGCGACTGCAGGGAAACCGTTCATAAATCCGTTCTCCCCCGGCACGATGCGCTGCGCCGCAGGGGGGCCGGCGTCCTTTCGCGATCTTGTTCGCGGCATGGAGTTGAGCGTAAGGGATACGGTGGCAAAAGTCTTTCCTCCCTAAAACACAAAGCATCATACAGCTATAACCTCCTTAACCAAAAGTTCAAACTTCTTCCTCCTCCATCAGCGCGCGGAGCGCCGGGTCGGCCTGCAATCTCCTGCGGGCCTTGTTCACATACGCGCGAATGATGGGGAGCTCCTTGTCGGTTGCCGCGCCGATTTCGGGATACGACAGCCCCTCGACGAAACGCAGGGTGGCCACTTCTTGCAAAGACGGAGGCAGGCGCTCGATGGCCCCCAATATCGCCAGTAAAATCATCCCCCGATCATAGGGCTCATGATAGACGAGGGGGACCGTGCGATCCGGATCATCGATAGAGAGGTGTTTCCGGCGACGCGTCACATAGTTGAGGTACGTGTTCTTACAGATCACGCTCACCCAGCTGGCGAAGGGGGCATCACAATCCAGGCGGTCGCGGCTTCGTTCGATCTTCTGATACGTCGATTCCACGAGGGTGTCAAAATCCGACGCGTGATAGCCGGGATCGCGCATGAACTTGAGCAGGTAATACCGCCGCACGTAACAGTACGTCCACAGATCCATGATGCGGCGCGAGGGATCCGCTTTGTCTTCACACCACCGCCGGAAGGCCTCGTTCGCCCGAACGATGTCGTTCAGGTGAAAGGGGAGGTGGGAAGCGACGGCATCGAGCGAACGAAGTGCTTGCGAGGGAATCATAGGCTACTACCGAGAGCCGAGCCGGTCAGAGTGGGTGGGGTAGGAGCAGGGCAACCGGCCGGGCCTTCACAATATACAAAGACGGGGCTACATGGTGCGCAGGCATTCCCGAGAAACGCCCGGGCGGCGACGAGACCCTCGGAGACCATCCGCCGGCCCTCCTCGGGGCAGACAAAAGCCCCGGCGTTCCGTCAAGATTGCGGGAATATCCCCCGGGAAAGAAAACTTGAAGGGGCTCTCCCGCGTGTTACGGCCATCGAGCGATTCGGGGCCCCCGGGCAGGGATGCGGGAGCGCCCCGGCAGGGTTTGACAAAAGCCTCGGAAGGTCGTATTTTGCGAGACTGGCGTCCCTCCCGACGCCGGGCATGATAACGCCGAGGCCGTCCGCCTCACCGAGAGATCCTCATCCGGTCGATTTCGCCCGGATATTTTTATGATAGAGCGCCCGGCGCCCCCCTTTTCGGTGGAAACGGCGCCCGCAGCATGAGCCGGAGATTCTCATGGATGCCAACAGCTTCAAGACCTACAGCCCCAAGGCCGGCGAGATCGAACGTCGCTGGTACATCATTGACGCCGAGAACCAGATCGTCGGTCGCCTCGCTTCGCGTGTGGCGACGATCCTTCGCGGCAAGCACAAGCCGGGCTACACCCCGCACCTCGACACGGGGGACTTCGTCATCGTCATCAACGCCGACAAGGTTCGCTTCAGCGGCAAGAAGGAGACGGCGAAGCAGTACTTCAGCCATAGCGGGTACCCCGGCGGCGTCAGTCTTCGGACGCCGAAGGAGATGCGCCGGCGTCGCCCGAAGTTCATCGTGGAGAACGCTGTTCGCGGCATGCTTCCGAAAGGTCCGCTCGGCC
>JALSSK010000309.1 GCA_026984335.1 Rhodothermales bacterium | reverse complement strand
TAAGATGGGCGGTATCGTAAAGGACGCCGGTTTGACGGTGGATGAGTTCAGGAAGCTGCTTTGAGAAACGGTTGGGGGCGTCCGTCCGCAGGCGAGCATGAGACCTTTTCGCAAGACGAGCCTGCTCCATTCGATCGCCACCTGATCGGGGCGGATGGGCTTCAGAGGGGCTTCGTTCGACGATATTTTTCAGTTCTACACACACGGGATTCGCTGCCGCGCTTGAGGAACTTCGCGTCACGGTCATTAACCCCGGCGCGGAACGGTCGATGTCTGGGAGAGGCGTGCTCGTGCGGGAAAGGGGCGGGGATCGTGTCCCGAAAGTCGCGCTTCGGGGGAATCGGGAAAACTCGGCGAAGGCGCGGAGCCGGCGGAACCGCCCCTTGCAGCGAGGGTACAGTTCAGGTCGTTCCGGAAGCGCTTTTTTTGTCCGCTCGAAACTTCAAGCGGGTTGCCGCCACCCGACCGCAGGGCCTTCCGCCCCGTCGCGCGCGACGCCGCTTTCCACATACATCCAGAACAAGAGGGATCTTATGGCTATTGGCAGTTTGAAACTAAAGGGGGTGTCGGCCGCGGATCAGAAGATGATCCGGGACATCGAGGTGATGATGGGGCCGGAGCCTACGGAGATGGGCTTCGCGAAAAACCTCTTCTGGGGGCGCTTCCGGGACGATCTGGTGTTCCCCTATCCGCGTGAGAGCAAGGCCGAGCGCGAGAAGGCCGACCGCCTGCTGGCCGAACTGGAGGACTATCTCAAGAACGAGCACCCGTCGATCCTCATCGATCAGGAGGAGTACATCCCGGAGTGGAGCATCCGGCGGCTCTTCGAGATCGGGGTGATGGGGATGACCGTGCCGGAGGAGTACGGCGGTCTCGGTCTCGGCGTGACGAGCTATAACCGCGTGTTGGCCCTCATCGGGCGCTATTGCGGCTCCACCGCCGTGATGGTCTCGGCGCATCAGTCCATCGGGTGCAAGGCCATCATGCTCTTCGGCACCGAGGAGCAGAAGCGGCACTACCTGCCCGGCGTGGCGCGGGAATACCTGTCGGCCTTTTGCCTCTCCGAGCCGAACGTGGGCAGCGACGCCGCCGGGCAACAGACCCGCATCACCGAGAGCGAGGACGGCAAATATTATATCCTCAACGGCGAGAAAAAGTGGTCCACGAGCGGCGCCTACAGCGGCATGTTCACCGTCATGGCGAAGCAGCGGATCAAGAACCCGAAGACCGGCAAGGTGGAGGACAAGGTGACGGCGGTCATCTGCACGCCGGACATGGAGGGCGTCGACATCTTCCAGAAGAACCGGAGCAAGTGCGGCATCCGGGGCACGTGGCAGGCGCGCATCCGCTTCACCGACGTGAAGGTGCCGAAAGAGAACCTGCTGCACGAGGAGGGCAAGGGCCTCAACGTGGCCCTGACGTGCCTCAACTATGGGCGGTGCACGCTGTCGGCGGGCGTCTACGGCGCGGCGCGGCAGGCGATGGACCAGAGCGTCAAGTGGGTGCAGACGCGCTATCAGTTCGACCGTCCCCTGGCCGACTTCGAGCTCGTGCAGCAGAAGATCGCGCGCATGGCGGCGTACACCTTCGCCATGGACGCCATGCTCTATCTGATGACGGGCATGCTCGACCGTCACGACAAGGACATCATGGTCGAGACGGCGATGACGAAGGTTTTCTGTTCGCACTACGGCTGGCAGGTCATCGACGACGCCATGCAGATCATGGGCGGCGAGGGATACGTGACGGAGAACGAGTTCGAACGTCTCTGGCGCGACAACCGCATCCACCGCATCGTCGAGGGCTCGAACGAGGTCATGCAGCCGTTCATCTTCGGCTACGGCGGCAAGCAACTGGCCGAGCAGATGCTGGGCATCCAGGAAGCGCTGCTCTGGGACCGCGACGAGTCGTTTTCGGAGAACGTCAACCGGATTCTCGGCAACGCGCTCAATCCCGAGATCGTGCGCCGGGCGATCCCGCTCGGGCTTCAGCTTTTCCTCGGCGTGAAGCCGAAGCCGCCGGTGGTGGCGGGCGCGCATCCCGCGCTTCAGCGCCACGCCGACCGCCTCGCGACGCTCATCCGGAAGCATTCGCATTACTTCAAGATGGCGAGCCGGTGGTTCCGCGAGGAGATCGTCACGCGGCAGGCCGTGCAGGCCCGCATCGCCGGCAACGCGGTGCTGCTCTTCGCCCTCTCGGCCTCGCTCTCGAAGATGGACGATCTGCTGCGCTCCGGCGCGCACGGCGTCGCCTTCGAGCGCGACCGGGCCGCCTTCGAGCACGTCTTCGACCTGTTCGAGCTCGAGATCCACGCCAACATCGGCGAGCTGCGGAAGAACGCCGACGAGAGCATGCGGGAGGCGGCGGCGGCCGAGCGGCGACACAACGACACGCTGCCCAACAGCGACTTCTACATCCACGAGGCCTCTCCCGTGGCGAAGGGGACGGGCAAG
>JALSSK010000308.1 GCA_026984335.1 Rhodothermales bacterium | reverse complement strand
GACAAGCTCGACCCGCACGAGATGAACCTCTCCGTCGCCGCAATGGCCGTGATGGCGTACGTGGTCGCCGAGATGCCCGATAAACTGCCGCGCTCCGAAGCGATGCCTGCAAACTGAGCGGACGATGAAGAGCGGCTTTGGCCGGGGGCGGGGTCACGCGCTTCGGAAAAGACGGATGCGCTCGCATGCGCCCGCGACCGAACATAGAACACCGGCAGACCCACCTGTGGTTTTCTGCTGATCTCTCTTTAGAGATCCTCTGCGAGAGGAAGGGGGTGTGCCGGTGCTGACTATCCGTTCATACCCGGCGTCTTGCCGGGGGTTTCCGCCGGTTCCGGGTAGCCGACGTTTCCTGAGAAAGCGCGTTCACGAGATCGCGATTCCGGCGGCTCTGGCAAAAGCCTCGAGGGCGAGGCGGTACGTCTCGTAGTCGGCGTCGGAGAAGAGGACGAAACGGATCTCGTCGAAGGCGTCCGGGTGGGCGCGCACCTCTTCGGCGACGGCCCCGAGAGCGATGGGCGCCGCGAGCGTGATCGGGAAGCCGTACGCCCCCGTGCCGATGGAGGGAAAGGCGACCGTCCGAAAGCCGTGCTTCCGCGCCTGCTCCAGCGAGTTCCGGTACGCATTCGCGAGAATCGCTTCCTCGCCGTGGGCGCCGCCTCGCCAGATGGGCCCGACGGTGTGGATGACGGCGCTCGCGGGGAGGTCGCCGCCGGTGGTGACGACGGCCTCGCCCGCCGGAAGGCCGTCCGGATATTGTTCGTTTCGGATCGTTTTACACGCTTCGAGGATGGCCGGGCCGCCGCGCCGGTGGATGGCGCCGTCCACGCCGCCCCCGCCCATGAGGCTCGCGTTGGCGGCGTTGACCACCGCGTCCACGGCCTGATGCGTGAGGTCGCCCCGCACGAGACGAAGCGTCGTCTTTCCAATGCGAAGGGAATCCATGATGCTCATCGACGAAATCTGGTGATTCAAAGGAACTATGAATCTCTTAACGAGCGTCGCTTCCCAATCGTTCGTCGAGGAGCGGTCCCCCGAGCGTTTTTCGAGTGAAAAGTTGACGCAGACCCGGAAATTGAAGACCTTGGGAGGAGCGCTTTCTCTGAACCCACCCGCCGGGCGCCCGAGCGGCTGCCCGGATCGCGCAACATCGAATCGGTACGACCCCATCCCGGAGGACAGGTATGACCATGCACATGAACCGTCGCGAGTGGCTGACCCGGTCGGGGATGCTCGCGGCGACGAGTTTCGTCTTTGGCCCCGGCGCGCTTGTGGCCCGTGGCGGTACACCCGCTCGCGCCATACGCGGGTCCCGCGCGGAGATGATCCGTCTCCACAGCAACGAGAACCCCTTTGGTCCTTCGCCGCGCGCCCGCGAAGCCCTGACGGCGGCGTTCGACCTCGGCAACCGGTATCCCGCCGAGCACTACCGGGAACTGACGACGCTCATCGCCGAGGCGGAAGGCCTCACGCCCGACCACGTCTTCCTCGGCGCGGGCTCGCACGAGGTGCTCCGCGTGGCGGGCGTCGCCTACGGCCTCGAGGGCGGCGAGGTGGTCACGCCGTATCCCACGTACGAGCGCATGGGCGTCTATGCCGAGGCCGTCGGCGCGCGCGTGCACCGCGTCCCGCTCACGCCCGGCTTCGACACCGACCTCGACGCGATGGACCGCCGCACGACGAACGGGGTGAAGATGGTCTTCGTGTGCAACCCGAACAATCCGACCGGCATGAGCATCCCGGCGGACCGCCTCCGCGCCTTCTGTGAGGACGTCTCCCGCCGCGCCGTCGTCTTCGTCGACGAGGCGTATCACGAGTACGTGGACGATCCCGCGTACGCTTCGATGACGGACCTCGTGAAAGCCGGGGAGAACGTCATCGTCTCGCGCACGTTCTCGAAGATCTACGGCCTCGCCGGGCTGCGCGTCGGATACGGGCTTGCCCGCCCGGACCTCGTCGCCCGGCTGAAAGCGCTCACGACGGCCCACAGCGTCAACATCCTCGGCCTCGCCGCCGCCAAAGCCGCCTTCGTCGATGAGCCGTTCCGCGCGATGAGTCGTCGCGAGAACGCCGAGGCGCGGGCGTTCCTCTACGAGGTTCTCGACGAACTCGGCTATCGCCACCTGCCCTCGCAGTCGAACTTCGTCTTCTTCCACGTCGGCGAAGACGTGCGGGCTTTCGGGGAGAAGATGCGGGGGCGCGGCATCCGCGTCGGGCGTCCGTTCCCGCCGTACCTCGACTGGTGCCGGGTGAGCATCGGAACGCGCCCGGAGATGGAGGCGTTCGCTGCGGCCCTCCGCTCCGTGAGCGCGCCGTGACGTCCGGGAGTTTCTCTCATCCAGCTTTTCTAAAAAACCATGAACCGAACCACCGCCTTTGTCCCGTTCCTTTTCGCCCTTTTCCTCACGGGATGCGCCGCCGCCCCGGGTGAAGACCGGCTCGCGCTCGACCTCAGGCTCGAACCGCTCGATCTCGCCACCGGGCCGCACAGCGGGGAGCCGGGGCTGGCGCTCGGGCCGGACGGGACGGTGTACGCGTCGTGGATCGATCCGCTCGAAGGCGGCGGGCACGCGCTCCGCTTTGCCACGTACGCGCCGGGTGCGGGCGCGTGGTCCGAGCCGAAGACGATCGCCGAAGGGGAAGGGTGGTTCGTCAACTGGGCGGACGTGCCCTCGCTCGCAGCGGGGGAAGACGGGTTCCTGGCGGCGCACTGGATGGCGTACAACGGCGAGGGCAAGTATGCCTACGGCGTGCGCGTGAGCCGCTCCACCGACGGCGGCGAGACGTGGTCCGAGCCGGTGTGGCTTCACGACGACGCCTCGGCGGCCGAGCACGGCTTCGTGACGCTCGTGCCCGCCGGTGCCGGGGCGATGCGCGCCGTGTGGCTCGACGGACGGCAGTTCGCCGAGGGCAAGGCGGTCATGACCGTCCGCGCCCGCAGCCTGTCCGCCGACGGTTCGCTCGGCCCCGAGACGCTCCTCGACGACCGCACGTGCGACTGCTGCCCCACCACCGCCGCCCCGCTCCCGGACGACGGCATGATCGTCTTCTACCGAAACCGCACCGAGGACGAGATCCGAGACATCTGGTACGTCCGGTACGACGGGCGGGCGTGGACCGAGCCGACGCCGCTTCACGAAGACGGATGGAACATCGCCGGGTGTCCGGTCAACGGCCCGGCGACGGATGCGTCGGGGGAGGACGTGGTGGTTGCGTGGTTCACCGCGGCGGATGAGACGCCCCGCGTGCAGGCCGCCTTCTCCGGCGACCGCGGCGCGACCTTCGGCCCGCCCGTCCGCCTCGACCTCGGCCACCCCACCGGCCGGGTGGACGTCGTCCGCCTCGAAGACGGGAGCGCGATCGTGTCGTGGCTCGAAGGCAAGGGGGAGGCGCACACGCCCGGCGTCTATGCCCGCCGCGTGCGCCCGGACGGGAGCGCCGGGGAAGCGGTCCTCGTGCAACCCTCCTCGACCTCGCGCGCGAGCGGCTATCCCCGCATGATCCGCTCCGGCGACGACCTCGTCTTTGCATGGACCGAAACGGGCGAGGCGGGCCGCGTCCGCACCGCCGTGGCGCGCCTCGGCGGGTGAGAGAGGGCGTTTATTGCGGCGTCGCGCTTCACCGAATACGCACTGCGAAGCGGGCAAAACCGCCATTTTCGGCTCAAAAGGGGATCTCATCCTCCACGTCTTCCGGCGCGCGCTCGCGGGTGAGGAGCGTGATGCCCTCGGGCGAGAAGCCGAAGAGATCTTCGGGGGAGAAGATGAGGCGGAAGTGGTGATCCGTAAAGAACGGCTCGAACTTCCGGGCAAATTCGTCGAGGCGTTTGAGATAATACGCCGTGTTCTCGTCGGGGTGCGCCGGGTCCCATGCTTCGGCGAGTCGCGCGTTCTCGAAGGAGGTGACGTTCGCGCCCGTCCCCGTGATATAATACGTGATGCGGTCGCCTTTCCGCACCGGTTGTCCGGTTGCTTCGCCGCGCGTGCGGGCGAGTTCATACGCCGCCGCGCGGGGGCGCTTCCCGGCGCGCACGTCCGCCTCGTACTGTTCGAGCGTATCCTTGAGCGTCACCGTGCGGGCGAAGTCGTCGGCGCGCTCCCACGCGTGCGCCGTGATCCGGTCCCGGTAGGCGAGGTAGAGCGCGTGCAGTCCCGCGACGTCCTCTTCGAGCAGGAGCCGGATGGCTTCCCGCACGAAATGCCGCCCGAAGCGCTCCGTCGAGCGGGAGACGAGCGAAGAGCCCTTGAACGAGAGCCGGTCGTCGTATCGGAGGAGGGCGTAGTTCTTTTTTTTATACGAGAGCATCTTTTTGAAACGCCCGTCGAAGCCGATGCGGATGCCCTTCGGCATCTCCTCGTTGAGCCGGTCGATGAAGGCCCGTTCCGCCGCCTCGCCCCGGACGCCTTCGGGCGGCACGAAGAGCACGCCGTCGGTGTCCACCTCGATCACCCGCCCTCCTTCGCCGCGAATCAGCCCGATGATTTTGCGGAGGAGCTTTTGCCCCGTCGCCGCCACGCGGTCGGCTTCGGCGAAATCGTTGAAGAGCGCGAGGCTGAACCCGAGGTTTCCGTAAAATGAATTGATGAGGTTCTTGTACGAGGTCTGTCGGGCGTCGAGTTCGCTTCGCATCTCCCGGGTCTCGGCCTCTTTCATCCGGCGCTTCGTTTCGAGGCGGAGGTCGGTGAGGCGGTGGAGCAGGCCGGGGAAGACGCCGAGCGCGTCGCCTTTCGGGCGGACGTCATAGTGGCGCATGATCGAGGGGTACAGGCTCTCGACGTCGGCGTACACGATCGGGCCGGCGACGCCGGTGAGGAAGACGTCCGTATAGCCGCCCATCACCTGACTGCCCCATGCGCTCTTCGGGAGGCTATGGCGACGGCGGAGGTATTCGCGCACGAAAAGCGCCTCGATCTTCGCCGCCGGGCCGGTGCGGGCGACCTGCCCGTAGGGCATCGGGAGCATCTGCGTGAGGAAAAACGTGGAGCCGGAGAGGTGGCGGGCGAGGCGCTCCGTCTCGATGACGTCGTCGAGGGCGTAGGCGAGGAGGCGGGCCGGGTCCTCGCGCCACACCCGGGCGATCGCGCCGCCCTCGACGTACGTGCGGTCCTCGGGCGCGAAGCCGAAATACTTCGCGGCGGCCTTCAGCCCGTACCCGGGGAGGTCGCGCTTGAAGACGTCGTAGCTCATCACCTGAAAGTACGTGTCCACCACGTGCCGCCCGGCGATTTCGAGGGCGGGGAAGTCGATGGTTCGTTCGGCGAAGCGCATGCTCGACGGGAAGGCGCGGGGCGCGGAGCCGTCGCGCCCGATGGCGAACGGCACGCGCAGCCGCTCGCACCGCGTCATGAGGTAGGGGAAGTCGAAGGCGTAGATGTTGTGTCCTTCGATCACGTCCGGGTCGCGCTCGCGGATGAGGTGGACGAGGTGCGCGAGCATCTCCGCCTCGGTCTCGAAGCCGATGCCCCCGGGAACGTCCACCTGCGGGGCGAGGTGGAGGAGCCGCCGCCACCCCCGGTTGTCGGAGAGCGCGACGATGATGACGCGGTCCCCGGCGTGCGCGGCGTTCGGGAAGCCGCTCCCGGCATAGGCCTCGATGTCGAGCTGAAGCCGGTGGAGGTCGTCGAACGCCATGTCTTTGAAGCACGTGCGTCCGGTCTGCATGAGGTATTGTTGCGCCGGGTTGTTGATGAGGTGCAACTCCTCCGGGCGGCGCTCCCGGCTCTCGACGGCCCGTTCGACGTGGCGGACGGCATCCCAGTATGCCGACCACGAGGTGAACACGACGAGGAAACGGTAATAATTGTCGCCCGCGAGTTTTTGAAAGCGGAAACGGGCGTTCGGAAAGCCCCGGAGCAGTTCGACGTCCGAGAGGAAGAAGAAGGGGTAAAGCGGCGCGTCCGTTTCGAGGAGGCGACCGTTTTCGTCCCGGTGATACACACGGATGACGGCCTGCGCCCCGGCGACGTCGTGTGTGAGGGGAAAGACGTCCACGATGCGCGGTGTGGGGTCCTTGCCGAAGAGGGCGGCGTCGGGAAGCGGCGGGAGGTCGGTGTGAAGAACGGACACGGCGGCGTCGGAGCGGGAACGAACGGGGGCGGAAGGTGCGGTCGGGACCCGTGCGGCACGCCGGGCACACGGGCGTATGAATCCCGGCGCGCCGGGGTCCGTACGCCGCCCTTCGAAACGGGACATACGCGAGCCGAAGGCATTCGTTCACACGCGCGCCCGGGGGATTTTCGCGGCGGCCCGTAACGGGCGCGCGGGGCGGGCTACCTAGCGGGCGGGCGTCCGGTCGTTCGCACGGCAGAGACCCGGACACGACGAAACGCGGAATGGCGCTTCGGTGCGTGCGCTCTTAAGCCATTGTTCGCAAACGATTATGTTAATGTAAAGGGATTCTCCGTATCTTGGCGTCGTCCAGCGGCCCCCGGGTCGCGGGACGGATTTCAGACGCGCCATTCCATCACCCGAGTTACATAGAAGGGCCGGTTAGCCCTGTGCCGGTTAGCCGGCTTCGCCTTTTTATACCCATAGAGAGAGAAACCATGAGTATTTCCACCATTTCCCCGCATCGGGGCAAGCTTCTCGTGCTTCTGCCCGGCATGGGCGCCGTCGCCACTACGTTCATCGCGGGCGTCGAGGCCGTGCGGCGAGGCATGGCCAAGCCCATCGGCTCGCTCACGCAGATGCAGACCATCCGCCTCGGCAAACGCTCCGAGAACCGGAACCCGCTCATCCGGGACTTCGCCGACCTCGCGCCGCTCGATGACCTGGTCTTCGCCGGATGGGACGTCTTCCCGGACGACGCCTACGACGCTGCCAAGCGCGCCGACGTCCTCGACGCGCGCGACCTCGAGCCCCTCGCCGACTTTCTCCACACCATCGAGCCGATGCCGGCGGCTTTCGAGAAGACGTACGCCAAGCGGCTCGACGGCGCGAACGTGAAGAAGGCCGCCACGAAGTACGACCTCGCGCAGATGCTCCGCGACGACATCCGGCAGAAGATCGACGAGACGGGCGCCGACCGCGCGGTGATGGTCTGGTGCGGCTCCACGGAAGTCTATCTCCGCCCCGCCGCGTGCCACATGACCCTGGAGGCCTTCGAGCAGGGCATGAAGGACAACGATCCGGCCATCGCGCCCTCGCAGCTCTATGCCTACGCCGCCCTCATGGAAGGCGTCCCGTACGCCAACGGCGCGCCCAACCTCTCGGCGGATTTCCCCGCGCTCGAACAACTCGCCCTCGAACGCAATGTGCCCATCGCCGGGAAAGACTTCAAAACCGGCCAGACGCTCATGAAGACCATCCTCGCGCCCGGCTTCAAAACGCGCATGCTCGGCATCCAGGGCTGGTTCTCGACGAACATCCTCGGCAACCGCGACGGCGAAGTGCTCGACGACCCCGACAACTTCCGCTCGAAGGAGGTCACGAAGGCGGGCGTGCTCGGCACCATCCTTCAGCCCGAGCTCTACCCGGATCTCTACCAGGACCTCTACCACAAGGTCCGGATCAACTATTATCCGCCGCGCGGCGACGCGAAGGAAGGGTGGGACAACATCGACATCTTCGGCTGGCTCGGCTATCCGATGCAGATCAAGGTGGACTTTCTCTGCCGCGACTCCATCCTCGCCGCGCCCATCGTGCTCGACCTCGCCCTCTTCCTCGACCTCGCCAGGCGCGCCGGGAAGCAGGGGATCCAGGAATGGCTCTCGTTCTATTTCAAGAGCCCGCACGTGGAGCAGGGACACATCCAGGAGCACGACATCTTCATCCAGCATTTCCGGCTGAAGAACACGCTCCGGGTGATGGCCGGCGAGGAGCCCGTCACGCACCTGTCCGAGAATTACGAGTATGAAAAATATGACCACTAGATCGGAGGCAGGCATGTCAGGGAAAGAATCGCGTACGGGCGTCGTGCTTGCGGCAGGCTTCGGCTCGCGCCTTCGGGGGGTGAGCGAGGAGACGGCGTTGAAGCCCCTCACGCCCGTGGCGGGTCGCCCCCTGCTCCTGCGCACGCTCGACAGCCTCGAAGCAGCCGGATGCCGCCGCGTGGTGATCGTGCTCGGCCACGGCGCCGACGACGTGCGCGAGCGCATCGAGGCGGCGTATGACGGCGTGCTCGAACTCATCTTCGCCTTCAACCCGCACTATGAGTTGAGCAACGGCCTCTCGGTCCTCGCCGCGCGCCCGTACGTCGCCCGCACGTTTATCCTCACCATGGCCGACCACGTCTTCGGCGACGAGGTGATGGCTCTGGCGGGCGCGCACACGCCCGTCGCGGGCGGCGCGACGCTCCTCGTCGACTATAAGCTCGATACGATCTTCGACATGGACGACGCCACGAAGGTGCTCGCCGAGAACGACCGCATCCTCGCCATCGGCAAGCAGATCCCCGAGTACAATTGCGTCGACACCGGCGTCTTCGTATGCACCACCGGGCTGATGGACGCCCTCGAGGACGTCTATCGCGCGCGCGGCGACGCTTCGCTCTCCGACGGCGTCGCGCGGCTGGCCGCCGAGGACCGGATGCGTGTGCTCGACATCGGCGACGGCTTCTGGCAGGACGTGGATACGCCCGAGATGCTCGCCCACGCCGAGGCGATCCTCGAAAAACGCGAGACCATCACGGCATGACGCCCCGGGAGGGAAAGCCGAGTATGAAGAAGGAAAACCGGCGGGAAAAGCTCACCGAGGAGCAGTACCGTATCACCCGCGAGAAAGGCACCGAGCCGCCCTTCACCGGCGTCTACTGGGATCACAAAGGCGAGGGCGTTTACCGTTGCGTATGTTGCGGCGCGCCGCTCTTCGACAGTGACACGAAATACGACTCGGGCTCCGGATGGCCCAGCTTCTTCGCCCCATACGACCCGGAACACGTCGCGACGAAAGAGGATCGAAGCCTCGGTATGCGGCGGGTCGAGGTGGTGTGCGCGAACTGTGAGGCGCACCTCGGCCACGTCTTCGACGACGGCCCCCGGCCCACCGGGCTCCGGTATTGCATCAACTCCGCCGCCCTTCGCTTCGACCCCGAAACGGGTTCGGACGACGGATGACCCTCGGATGAGAAACACCGCATCTCTCCGGTAACTTTTGACCGGCTTCTCCCGACCAAGGGCCGACGCTATGCTCACCGATCCGGAATCCATCATGGAAACGCTGCAGGAGACGCAAGGAGAAAAAGACGCACCCGATCGCGCGGAAACGCACCCGAACGTTCAGCTCACCGAACTCAAACCCGTCCTCAGCCCGGCGATGCGGGCGGCGTTCAAAATGGTTCAGTGGCTGGAACGGATCGTCGTCAAATATTCGCCGCAGGGCAACGCCACCTTCTTCGACCCGAAAGACTTCCCGTGGACCCGAATCCTCGAGGATAACTGGCAGACGATCCGCAAGGAGCTCGACGTGATCCTCGAACACACGGACGACCTGCCCAACTTTCAGGATATCTCGAAGGATCAGCTTTCCATCACCCGGGACGACAAATGGAAGACCTTCTTCCTCTACGGGTACGGCTATAAGTCGGAGGCCAACGCGGCGAGGTGCCCCGAGACGACGAAGCTCGTCGAACAGGCGCCGGGGATGCTGACGGCGTTTTTCTCGATCCTCAAGCCGGGCAAACACATTCCGGCGCATCGCGGGCCGTACAAGGGCATCCTGCGCTATCATCTCGGCCTGCTCGTGCCGGAGCCGAAAGAGCGGTGCCGCATCCGCGTCGGCGAGGACGTCCGGCACTGGGAAGAGGGCAAGGGGATGCTCTTCGACGACACGCATGACCACGAGGTGTGGAACGAGACGGACGGCGTCCGCGTGGTGCTCTTCATGGACGTGGTTCGGCCGCTCCGCTTCCCGGCCTCGTGGCTAAACCGGCTCATCATCGCGCTCATCAAATACTCGCCCATCGTGCAGTCGGCGCGGAAGAACGGGGAACAGTGGGAGATGAGCTTCGAGGAGACCCTCAACCGGGCGAAGTGACGCTTTCGGGGCGCGTCGGTTCGGAGGAAAAGAATCGGCGGTGCGCGGGAGAAAGCGGGCGCGTTGTGCGTTCAAACGAACATCTCCCTTCATCCCAACCCCCGCGCGCGCCATGATCATCCCGCACGCCTCCGACGCACCGGCCGCGCTCACCGTCATCCCGCCCGAAGATCAGGGCCGGGGGGCGTTCGACGGCGGCCGCATCACCGAATACAAACCCATCGCCTTTCCGCACGAGTCCGGACGGCAAAAACGCATCGGGCCGCTCTTTTACTGGGCCTGGGCATCCGCCGAAGGGTACGGAAAGATCGGGCTTCACCCGCATCAGGGCTTCGAGATCATCAGCTATGTGCTCGAAGGCATGCTCGGGCACTACGACACGCTCGGCAACCGGAGCCGGGTCGGTCCGGGCGGGGCGCAGGTGATGCAGACCGGCTCGGGCGTCTCGCACGAGGAAGAGACGGTCGGGGAGCGCACCGAGTTTTTCCAGATCTGGTTCGAGCCGTATCTGCGCGAGGCGCTCCTTCGCCCGCCCGCCTACGCCGCCTTCGAGCACGAGGACTTTCCCTCGTACGTCTCGGGCGGCGCTCTGGTGAAGACCATCCTCGGCAAGCACGCGCCCGTCACGCTCGTGGCCGACGCCCGGATGCATGACGTGACCCTCGCGCCCGGCGCCCGGGGCGAGCGGCCGCTCGCCGCCGGACGGAGCCTCGCCGTCGTGACGATCTCCGGCGGGGGAACGATCCGCACGGGCGACGGAGCCGAAGCCGACGTGCAAAAGGGCGACTTCGCCGTCATCCACGCGCGCGAAGCTGCCGTGATCGAAGGCACGGCGCACGACGAACCGTGGCGATGGGTGGTCATCGAGGCGCCCACCGAGGTCGATTATCCCTTGTACCCGCGACGGTGAGGACTACCTTTCCACACACATACTCGGAGTCCATCATGCCGGAAAACGGAAACGAACACATCCGCCTCGTCGCGCTTCAGGGGAGCGTTCGGCCGGGCAATTTTACGTCGAAGGCGCTCGCGCTCGCGGTCGATGAAGCGCGGAAACACGCGGGCGTGGCGGTGGAGGTGATCGACCCGGCGGAGATGGAACTCAACCTGCCGGGGAGGGGGGACACGCCCGACGCCGCCCGCATGCGCGAGGTGGTAGGCCGCGCGACGGGGGTGCTCTTCGCCACACCCGAATACCACGGCAGCTTTTCGAGCGTGACCAAGCTCATCATCGACAACCTCGGGTTTCCGTCGGTGCTCGCGGGGAAACCCATCGCTTTGCTCGGGGTGGCCGCCGGGAGCATCGGAGCCATCAAGGCGCTCGAACACCTCCGGAGCGTGCTCTCCCACGTGGGGGGCATCGTGTTGCCCGGCCCGGTGTCGGTCGCGCGCGTGCGCGGCGTCTTCGATGCCGGCGGCGTGGTCCGGGACGCGCGGGTC
>JALSSK010000307.1 GCA_026984335.1 Rhodothermales bacterium | reverse complement strand
AGCTCCAAAGCCTGCATGAACCATCTTCCGACGCCACTCCATAACCCTCCCCCTTCTCAAGGGGGAGTCCTCCGAAGGAGGGAGGGGGTCCCCGATCGTTCAGAAACCGGGGGGATCTTGTCTATGATCTCTTCGCCGTTTTCGGCAGGATCCCGCCCTTCGGCTCAGCCTCCGCGGTCCTTCATCTCTTCCGGGGTCCGCGTCAGCAGGCCCTGCTTCTTGAAATAGATCATCGTCGTGTCGAGCGTGCCGTGGCGCATGCGCTGGCGCACTTCCTCGACGCTCATGCCGTCATTGAGCCAGAGCAACGCGGCCGTATGCGTCAGGCTGTGCGGCGTGATGCCGGGGCGTTTGAGGCCGGCCTTCTTGAGATACCCGTTGATCCGGCTGCGCACCGATCGGGTGTTGAGGCGCTGCCCCTCGGAGCGGCGCCCGTGTGAAACGAACAGCGGATCTTCCGGGCGGATGCGCCCGCGCGTGTCGAGGTAGAGACGGATCGCGTCCATCACCGGAGGATCGACGGGAGCCTGCTGATCCTTGACGGTATGCCCCTTGCCCTGCACCCGAAGATACCAGCCCATGAGCGTCTGCTCCAGATCCTGAAGGTCGGCGCGGACGATCTCGATCTCGCTCAACCCGGCAAAGAGCATCATGTAGATGATGGCGCGATCCCGCTTGCCGATCTGCGTGACGGCATCGACGACGTCGAGCAGGCGGTCGATCTCCGTCTTCGTGAGCACCGAACGCGAGTGGGTGCTCGGCCGTCGGTTGCCCTTGACCGCGCGCGCCGGGTTCTCCGCGAGCAGCCCGATGTCTACGAGATACTGGCAGAACCGTCGCAGCGCCGTCAGATACGTGGAGACGGACACCTGGTGCAACCCGCGCGTCTCCATGAGATATTTTTTGTACGCCTCCACCCCGTCCACCGTGAAGTGCCTGCCCCCTTCCCGCTTCCGGCGCACGAACCAGCGCTCGAACTCGTGGAGCGAGCGGCGGTACGTGCCCACCGTCTCCGGGCTTTTCTCCTTCAAATACTCGCGGAGGAAATCCTGGATGCGATGCTGCACCTCGGTCAACGTGAGTTGAAGCGGTGGAGGGGACGGACCCGATGCCTTGCTCGTCATGGAAACCCCGGGGATCGTGCGCTGACGGCCTAACGATGGCGCGTCCGTTCCGCATCTCTCCAACGGAGTTCCACACGCCGGAACCACGCGCCGAAGGAGCGGCGAACCCTTCACGCCATACCTGAAAGCCCCGCCCCGCTCCGGCGTCCAAATCTCATAAAAATAACGGACCCTCGACCGCGGGGACGGCTTCCCCATAATCAAGGGCCCGCTTCGGACATTGTCAATAACGGCCTTTCAGATTCCCGGAATTAATCGCTTCCCCCCTCACACCTCTCCGTTCGGATCGAACGACTCGAGCACGGAGACGAGCTTCTGGAGGAACGACGAAGCCATCGCGCCGTCGATGATGCGGTGATCGTATGAGAGCGAGAGGTACATCATGTGGCGCACGGCGATGATGTCGCCGAGGCCCGGGTCCTCGATGACGACGGGGCGTTTCTTGATGGCCCCGGTGGCGAGGATGGCGACCTGCGGCTGGTTGATGATGGGCGTGCCCATGATCGAGCCGAGCGAGCCGATGTTCGTGACGGTGAACGTGCCGCCCTGCAGCTCGTCCGGCTGAAGCTGTTTGCTCCGGGCGCGCGCGGCGAGGTCGGCGGCCACGCGGGCCAGGCCGGCGATGTTCAAATGCCCGGCGTTGCGGATGACCGGCGCGAGCAGCCCCGACCGCTCGATGGCGACGGCAATGCCGATGTGGAAGTCGTGTTTGACGATGATGCGCTTGCCTTCGACCGAAGCGTTGAGGATCGGATGCTCGCGCAGGGCTTCGACGGCGGCGTACACGAAGAAGGGGGTGAAGGTGAGCTTGACGCCTTCCCGCTTGAAGAACGCCTCCTTGTTGCGCTCGCGCAGCCGCACGAGGTTCGTCACGTCGGCCTCGGCGAAGGAGGTGACGTGCGCCGAGGTCTGCTTCGAGCGGACCATGTGCTCGGCGATGATCTGCCGCATCCGGTCCATCTCGATGATCTCGACGCGACCGCTCTCGCCGGCGCGCACCACCGGAGCCGGGGGAGGCGCGGCGGGACGCGCGGGCGGAGCCGGCGCTTCCGCGGGACGCGCTTCGGCGGAGCGCTTCCGCGTTTCGAGGTATCGAAGCACGTCCCGTTTGGTCACGCGGCCCTCTCGGCCCGAGCCGGGGATGGCGGCGAGCTCGCTCATCGTCAGCCCTTCTTTCTCGGCGATGGACCGCACGAGCGGCGAATAGAAGCGTCCGTCGGCGTCCTGGCGGGCGATGCCCCCCCCCGCTTCCACCGGGGCGGCCACGGCGCCGTCACCCGAAGGCGCGGCTTTCGGCGCAGGCGCGGCTTTCGGCGCAGGCGCGGCTTTCGGCGCAGGCGCCTG
>JALSSK010000306.1 GCA_026984335.1 Rhodothermales bacterium | reverse complement strand
TCCTGCTCGACCGGCGGATCCGGGCGGAGCAGTCGGAGGCGCGCGAGGTGTTCACCCACCTGCGGGATCATCGAGATCAGTTGCCGCCCGAGTTCGTCGCGATGCTCTCCGAAGCGGGACGGGCCGCGCTCTGGGAGGAAACGCACGGAGTCGCGGCGCCCGTCGCCCCCGCAAAAGCCGTGCGTCCGGCTCCACCGGCGACGGACGAGGAGCCTCGCGTCTTCTTCGTGGGCGGAGGCGCGCGCACCGGCACGACCCTCATGCAGATCCTGCTCTCCCAGGCGGACTCGACGAACGAGATGGCGCCCGAAGCGCATTATCTCCGCTGTCTGATCACCTCCTATCGTCTCGCAAAAAACAGCCTGGCGCATCAGACGCCGCAATTCTTCGACGACGCGGAAGACTTCCGGAGATTCCATGCGGAGATCATCGAGCGCTTCGTGACCCGCACGCGAAGCCGTTTTGCCGGCGCGCGTCACCTCGTGCTCAAAGATCGGGAGATGACCCAATCCTTTCCCGATTTGTTCGAACTCATGCCCGCGGCGCGGTTCATCTGCATGGTGCGCGACCCGCGCGACGTCGTGGCTTCGTTGCTGCGTGTGGGGGAGAAGATGCTTGCGAAAGGCCGAAACGACTTCGTGGCGGCGGCCACGAGAGCGCGGGACATCGAGCGGCTGTGCCGGTACTTCACGGGTTTCTATGCGTCGCTGTGGCCTATGCAGGACGAACGATTCTGGGAACGCTCCCTCTTCGTGCGCTACGAAGACCTCGTCACGAACCCGGATGGCGTCCTGGAAGACGTTCAGGCCTTTACCGGCCTCGACCTCTCTCACGCCTCCCGAACCGCCGACTTCGACACCGGGACCGTCGACTATTCCGCGCGCACCGACAGCCCGTGGTTCTCAAAGCTCTACGGAAAAGGGATCTCGGACGCGCGCATCGGCGCTTATACCGGCGTGCTCTCGTCTGAGGAAATTGCGCTCGTCGAGCACCTTTGCGCGGACTTTATCGGGCTGTTCTCGTATGAGACGGGCGCGAAGTCGGCCGTCGGATAGACCGCCGCGATCGCAGCTTCGACGTGCGGGAAGGACGGTTTTTGAGGGGGCTCCGGGTTAAGTCCGTCCGGCCCCGTCCCGATATCGAAAACGATGCTCCGAAAACGATGCTCCGAAAACGATGCTCCGTTGGGCCGGCGCGTTCGTCTACGGTGGCCTTTCGTCCGCGGACGCCGTGACCCCCTGGCGGCGCTCCGTTCGGAAAGCGTGACTTCGTGTTTTCGGAAGAAGCGATCAGGAGTCCCGTCCGGGGGAAGCCGGAAAACGACCTTAATGAGAGGCTTGCTGTGGAACGAGAGATGAATCCGGGTCCGAAACCACGCCGGTGTGCCTCAGGCGCGAAGGATCGAGTCGGACGTCGGCTCGCGCGCGAGGCGGGGGAGAGGCGCTCGGACGGTGAAGGGGCGCTTCTCAACGTGGACATGATCCGGGAGCTGATGGCGCTCGACGACGGCAAGGGCGTCTTCTTCGGCGAACTCGTGAACGAGTTTCTTTCGCTCGCCGAGGAGCTGATCGCGCGGATGGAAGCGGCGGGCGCCGGCGGCGATGCGGCGGGTTTCAAGGGCGCGGCGCACACGCTGAAGGGAGCCGGCTTGAACATCGGCGCGCTCGCGCTGGGCATGCATTGCCGGCGTATGGAGAAGTATGCGCCGGAAGCGGACGGAAGGGACCTGCAGCGGCTCCGGGCGCTCTTCCACGAAACGAAGGCGGCCTTTGCCCGGCTGCGTCAGGGGCCGGTGCGGTGAGCTGCGGGGAGGTCCTTCGAGACGAGATTGCATAAAAAAGGCTTCGACGTGCGCGCCGAAGCCTTTTCTTGTTTACTCGGCGGGCCCGGTTATGCTTCGACCGGGTCCACGTGCACGAAGCGGCGGTCCTTGCGTCCGCGCGCAAAGCGCACCTTCCCCGACGTGAGCGCGAAGAGCGAATCGTCGCTGCCGCGTCCTACGTTGGCGCCGGGGTGAAACCTGGTGCCCCGCTGGCGCACGATGATGCTGCCCGCCTTGACGAACTCGCCGCCGAAAGCTTTGATGCCGAGCATCTTGGGCTTGGAGTCCCGTCCGTTCTTGGTGGACCCCATTCCTTTCTTATGAGCCATTGCAACCTCTCGGTCTAATGGTGTATGTTCTTGCACATGGTCGCGCCAGGGCGCGTCAGACGGAGACGGCGTTGATCTCGATCTGCGTGTAGGGCTGGCGATGACCGCGTTTTACCTTGAAGCGCTTGCGGCGTTTCTTCTTGAAAACGAGCACCTTGTCGGCCTTCACGTGATCGAGCACTCTGGCTTCGACGGTGGCGCCTTCCACCGTCGGCGTGCCGACGTGCACCTCTTCGCCATTCGAAACGAGCAGGACGCGGTCGAAGGTGAGCGTCGCGTCTACCTCCTCCGGCCGACGGGGAACGTAGAGTTTGTCGTTCTTCCGTACCTTATAC
>JALSSK010000305.1 GCA_026984335.1 Rhodothermales bacterium | reverse complement strand
CCCGCAGCGCCTTCGAAGCCGCCGTCGGCGTGCCGACGCCCGCTTCGGGCAACGTGCAACTCACGAGCAACTGAGCCCCGGACATGAACCACCCGCGCGTCCAATCCCGCCTGCCCATTTTCGGCGTCCTTCCGGCGCCCGAGTCTCCTACCCGTATGAGCCATCCGATGCAACATAGATTTCGCCCGTTCGTCCCTGCAGCCGTTCTGATCTTCGCGCTCGCCCTGGCCGGATGCGCCGGCAGCGACAACGCCGAGGCTCCGCCGAAAGAGCCTGCCGCCCCCCCTTCATCCCATCGCACCGTGCGTGTGGAGACGATCGTCGTCGAGCCGACTACGTTCGTGGACGTGGTTGAGATCACCGGGGCGGTCGAGACGTCGGACGACGCCACCCTCTCGGCCCAGACGTCGGGCACCGTGCGTGCGCTCGCGCCCCTCGGAGAGAGCGTCGTCAAGGGACAGACCGTCGCCCGCCTCGATCCGAGCCTGGCCCGCGCCGCCGTAGAACAGGCCCGCGCGCTCGTCGAGACGGCGCAGGCGCAGTTCGCCTTCGCCGAGGACACCTACCGTCGTCAGGAACCCCTCTACCGCGATTCCATCATCAGCGCGCTCGAATTCGAAAACATCCGCACCCAGAAGCACCAGGCCGAGGCGCAGTTGAACCAGGCCAGGGCCGCGCTGGCGCAGGCCGAGCAACAGCTCGGATACACCCGCATCACGGCGCCCTTCGCCGGCATCGTGGAGGCGCACCTCGTCGAGGTCGGCGAGCAGGTGATGCCGGGCGCCCCCGTGGCCCGGGTGGTCAATGCGAAGAAGGTGAAAGTGACCGCCGGCGTGCCCGAGCGATACGCCCTCGACATCCGGAAGGGGGCTTCGGTCGAGATCGGCTTCAACGCCTACGGCATCCCCCGGCGGTCGGCCCGCGTCTCGTTCGTCGGGAACGTCATCAACCCGAGCAACCGCACCTTCCCCATCGAGGTCCTCCTCGACAATGCGGACGGGACCCTCAAGCCGGAGATGATCGCCGAGGTGTACGTGACGCGGGCGCGCCTCGAAGACCGGCTCGTCGTGCCGCAGACGGCCGTCCTCCTCGACGAAAACGGCACGACCCTCTTCGTCGTCGAGCACACCCCGGAGGGGCCCGTCGCCCGGCGGCGGTCCGTCGCGCTCGGGCCCTCCTACGGCAGGCGCACCGTCATTGCGGAGGGGCTCAACCCCGGGGACGAGGTCATCGTCGTCGGGCAATCGAAGGTGACCGACGGCGACGTCGTGGAAATCGTCGATTCCTCCCTTCAGGTTGCGACCGACTGACAGGAGTTCTTTTCTCGAACCTTTTGACCGAAGGCCCCATCGCATGAAAATCACGAACCTCGCCATCAAGTACCGCACCAGCGTCATGGTGCTGACGGTGATTCTGGTCATCGGCGGGCTCTACAGTTACGTCACCATCCCGAAGGAGGCCCGGCCCTCCATCGAGATCCCGAACATCGTCGTGACGACCCTCTATCCGGGCGCGAGTCCGGACGACATCGAGTCGCTCGTCACGCAGCCCATCGAGCTCGAAGTGCAGAGCGTCAACGGCATCAAAGAGATCCGCTCGACCTCCACCGAGGGCATCTCCACGGTCATCATTGAGTTCGATCCGGACGTCTCGATGGACGACGCTTTTCAGAAGGTGCGGGACAAGGTGGACCTCGCCAAGGCCGACCTTCCCGAAGACGCCGAGGAGCCGATGGTCAACGAGATCGACGTCTCGGAATTTCCCATCATGACGATCAACCTCGGCGCGAACTATTCGCTCGCCCGCCTCAAGGAGGTGGCCGAGGACCTGGAGGATGAGCTCGAATCCATTCCGAGCGTGCTCGAAGTGGACGTCGTCGGCGGGCTCGACCGCGAGGTGCAGGTGAACGTGGACCTGAACGCGCTTCAGGGCTATAACCTCACGTTCGACGACCTGATCAAAACGATCCGGAACGAGAACACGAATATTCCCGGCGGCTCCATCGACGTGGACCGGCTCAACTATCTCATCCGCGTCGACGGGGAGTTCGAGGAGCCTTCGGAGATCAACGACCTCGTCGTCAAGACGCCGGAAGAGGCGCCCATCTATGTCCGCGACCTGGCCAGGGTGCTCTTCGGCTTTAAAGACCGAACGTCTTTCGCCCGGCTTCAGGAGTTCCACCGGGAAGACGCGGAAGACAACCTCTACGCGTTGCCCGATGAGATGACCCGCTCGGTGCAGGTCATCAGCCTCAACGTCAAGAAACGCTCCGGCGACAACATCCTCGAGACGGTCGACGCCGTCCACGAAAAACTCGAGGCCTTCCCGATGCCGAACGGCACGCAGGTGGTCATCACGGGCGACATGAGCGAATTCGTCGAGGAGCTCATCAAGGACCTCGAGAACAACATCATCAGCGGCCTCATCTTCGTCATCGCCGTACTGCTTTTCTTTCTCGGCGTGCGCAATGCGACGCTGGTGGGCATCGCCGTTCCCCTCTCGATGTTCATCTCGTTCATCGTGCTTCAGACGCTCGGCTACACGCTGAACTTCATCATTCTCTTCAGCCTCATCATCGCGCTCGGCATGCTCGTGGACAATGCCATCGTGATCGTGGAGAACATTTACCGGTACCGCGAGGAGGGGCACGGACGCTTCGAGGCGGCCCGGCTCGCCACGGCGGAGGTCGGCGGGGCGGTGGTCGCTTCGACGGCCACCACGGTGGCGGTCTTCGTGCCGATGCTCTTCTGGCCCGGCATCATCGGCGAGTTCATGTCGTACATGCCGCTCACGCTCATCGTGACGCTGACGTGTTCGCTCTTCGTCGCCATCGTGATCAACCCGGTCATTACGGGGTATTTCGTAAAGCTCGAAGGCGAGGAGCGCCCCCCGATGAAGCGCGCGGCGAAGCTCGCCTCGGCCGTCGTGGTCGTGCTCCTGGCGATGGTGCTCGGCTTTGCGAACTGGCGCACGCTCCTCGTGCTCGCCACGGCGATCCCGCTCCTGTACCTGCTCCACGTCCGCGCCTTCAAGCCTCTCGGCGACCGCTTCGTGCGGAGCGGCCTCCCGAACCTCATCGCCCGGTACCGACGCCTCCTCGACTGGATGCTCCGGCGCGACTATTCGGTTCCCCGCGCGATGCTTCGGAACACGTTCGCGCTCGGTTCCTTCACCGGCGGGCTGACCCTCCTGCTGCTTGGAAGCATCGTCGGTTCCGTGGCTCCGAAAGCGGGGGGGATCCTCCTTTTTCCGGGCGGCGTGCTGGCCGTGGTCGGTCTGCTGGGAATCGTCCTCCACACGCTGGAGAGCATCTACCTCGGCGGCAAGGCAAGCGTGAAGGGCGGCCTGGGCTTCGGCGCGCTCGCGCTCGTCGTGCTCGGCCTGATGTCGCTCGGCGCTCGCGAGGTGAGCCCGGGCACGGTGATCGAGCTCATGGCGTTGCCCGCGACGATCGTCGGGGTCGGCCTGATCGGCGCGCTCACGAACCGGAAGCGGCGCACGCACCTGATCCTCACCGACAACCGCGCGCGCCTGCTCACCGGCACGCTCGGCATGCTCGTCTCGATCCTCGTCATGTACGCCATGGAGCCCACCGGCGTCGTGTTCTTCCCCGAGACCGACCCGCGTCAGATCATGGTCACGGCGGAAGGCCCGCTCGGGATGAACATCGAGGCGTCGAACGAGATCGCACAGACGGTGCAGGATCGCATCAACGAGTTGCTCGACCGGAACCCGGAGGTGAAGGCGAACATCAAGAACATGCTCGTCAACGTGGGCGTGGGCGGCGATGCGCGCTTCGGCGGCGGGGCGCCCAGCCCCGAAAAATCCCGCGTGACGCTCAACATCGTCGATTATGCGGACCGGGCCGAGTCGAGCCAGAGGACGCTCACCAAGCTGCGGGAGCAGCTTCAGGGCATCCCCGGCGCGACCATCGAGTTCGACAAGGACCAGCAGGGGCCGCCCACGGGCGCGCCGGTGAACATCGAGGTCTCCGGGGAGAACTTCGACGAAATCGTTCGGATCACGAAGGAGATCCGGCAACGGCTCGTCGAAGCCTCGGAGACGGGGCGCATTCCGGGCCTCGTGGACGTGACGGACAACCTGAACACGGGCCGTCCCGAGCTCAAGGTCCGGATCAACCGGGAGCGCACCGCCCGCTTCGGGCTGAACACCAGCCTCGTCGCCGGCACCGTGCGCGCCGCCATCAACGGCATCGACGCCGGGAAATACCGCACCGGCGAGGATGAATACGACATCGTCGTCCGGCTGCGGGAGGAGGACCGGGCGAACCTCGAAAGCCTGAAAAACCTGACCGTGCTCAAGGACGGGCGTCAGATCCCGCTCGTCGCCATCGCGGACCTCGAACTCTCCGGCGGTCTCGGCTCGATCACCCGCCTCGATCTCTCGCGCGTGGCCACCGTCACGGGCAACGTCGCGCCGGGGTACAACGGACAGGCCGTGCTGGGCGAAGTGCGGACGTTCCTTGCCCCCTACGTGGAGTCGCTTCCACTCGGCTATTCGGTGAAGTACACCGGTGAGAACGAGGAGCAACAGGAGAGTTTCGGCTTCCTCACGGTGGTGCTCCTGGTCGGCGTCGCGCTCGTCTTCATGATCATGGTGGCGCAGTTCAATCACGTCAGCTCGCCGTTCATCATCATGGTCGCCACCGGCTTCAGCCTCATCGGCGTGATCCTCGGCCTGATCCTGACGCGGACGCCCTTCGGGCTGATGACCTTCATCGGCGTAATCAGCCTCGCCGGCATCGTGGTCAACAACAGCATCGTGCTCGTGGACTACACGATGCAGCTTCGCGCCCGGGGCATGGACAAGCACGACGCCATCATCGAGGCCGGGGCGACGCGCCTGCGCCCGGTCGTGCTGACGGCTCTCACCACCGTGATCGGCCTGATCCCGCTCACCTTCGGCATCAACGTGGACTTCGTCGGGCTGCTCACCCGGCTCGACCCCGACTTCCAGTTCGGATCCGAGAACACGCAGTTCTGGGGCCCGATGGGGACGGCCATCATCAGCGGGCTGACCTTTGCCACGTTCCTCACGCTCGTGATCGTGCCGGTCATGTACTCGTCCTTCGACTCGCTGGCCCTTCGGCTGACCGCCCTCTTCAAAGCCGCCCCTGCGCCGGACGACGCCGCCCCGACGACCGTCGGCGACGGGTTCGCGGAGACGCCCATCGCGGAGACGCCCATCGCGGAGACGCCCATCGCGGAGACGCGCGCGGCCATCCCGCACGAGGAGCACGGCAACGGCGCCGGAGCGGAAGTAGCCGAACCAACCGAACAGCCGTGACGCAGGGATTTGCCGGCGCTTTCGGAACCCTTCCGACCCCGGGGGCTTCATACCCGTGAAGCCCCTTTTTCTATCCTCCCGCGCCATGATCGACGTCAAAGAGGCCGTGCGTATCGCCGAAGCCTATTTCTCCGATCTGTACCACGACCAGCCCTTCACGAACGTCCTGCCCGAAGAGACCGAGTATGACGCCGACGGGCACGTCTGGCGCATCACCCTCGGCTATTCCCTGCCTCTCCCCTGGGATGCGTTCGGCTCCTACCGCCGGTACAAGGTTTTCGAGATCGACGGGAAGAAAGGCGAGGTGCGCTCGATGAAGATCCGGCGCATCGGGAACGGGCAGACGTCCGAGGAAGACACAGCCCCGACGACCACCGAGCCGACCCTTCACTGGAAGCTGTGAACGCCGCCTCCGCCCTTTCGGCTCCGGTAATCTTCCCCGCACTTTCGCAAGGCTGCTCCCGGACGAACCGGCCCCGACGCGTATCTTCTCGCTTTCCTTTCCCCGGCTCTTCCTTCCATGAAAAACATCGCCGACCTGCCTGACGCGCACCTCCGGATCTTCGAGCGCCCGGACGCGCCCGTCCCGGAAGCCCTCGAGGACGTGTATCTCATCGGGATCTGCGGGACGGGCATGGGATCGCTGGCGGGACTCTTTCAGCAGGCCGGGTTTCGGGTGCGCGGTGCGGACGCCAACGTGTACCCGCCCATGAGCACCCGGCTCGCCGAACTCGGCATTCCCGTGCACCACGGCTTCGACCCGGCGCACCTCGATCCTCCGCCGGACCTCGTCGTGGTCGGGAACGCATGCACGCCCACCCACCCGGAGGCGGCGTATGCCCGCGACCGCGGCCTCGCTCAGCTCTCACTTCCCGAAGCGCTCACCCGGTACTTCATCCGCGACCGCCGCTCGCTCGTCGTCGCCGGAACGCACGGCAAGACGACCACCACGAGCATGCTCGTGCACGCGCTTCGCTCGGCGGGGCTCGACCCGGGCTTCCTCGTCGGCGGCGTGATGCGCAACGGCGACATGAGCTATGCCGTCGGGAGCGGGCCGCACTTCGTCGTCGAGGGCGACGAATACGACAGCGCGTATTTCGACAAGCGGCCCAAGTTCATGCGCTACCGGCCCACGAGCGCCATCGTCACCTCGATGGAGTTCGACCACGCGGACATTTATGAGGGGTGGGACGACTACCGCGAGGCCTTCCGGGCCTTCGTCGGGCTCGTGCCCGCGCGCGGCCTGCTCGCTCTTTGCGGCGACGACCCGGAGGTGCGCGCCCTTGCCGCCCACACGAAGGCGCGCGTCCGGCGCTACGGCCTCCACCCCGACGCCGCCGTCACCGCTCGCGACGTCCGCGCGAGCGCCGACGGGCAACGCTTCACACTCGTCGCCGACGGTCAAGCGCTCGGCGAGATCTTCCTCCCGATGAGCGGACGCCACAACCTCCTCAACGCCCTCGCCGTCTGCGCGGTCGCCCTCGACGAAGGGCTCTCCGCCGAGACGATCGCGGCAGCTTTCACGACCTTCAAGGGCATCCGACGGCGGCAAGAGGTGCGCGGCGAGGCCGACGGCGTGCTCGTCGTGGACGACTTCGCCCATCACCCCACGGCCGTGCGCGAGACCCTCCGGGCCGCCCGCGAACGATGGCCCGAGCGACGCCTCACCGCCGTCTTCGAACCGCGCTCGAACTCCAGCCGGAGAAAAATCTTCGAGGACGGCTACCGGCAGGCTTTCGACGAAGCCGACGCCGTCTTCCTCAGCGCTCCGCCGTTCCGCCATAACGACCGTCCCGAGGAGTTCATCGACATCGACCGGCTCGTTCGCAGTCTCGGCGCGCGCGGCCTCTCCGCCGCCGTCTATCCGAGCGCCGACGCCCTGCTGCCGCCGCTCGCCGCCCACCTCCGCCCCGGCGACGTGGCCCTCATCATGAGCAACGGAGGCTTCGGCGGCATCCACGAGAAGCTGCTCTCGAGGCTCGCCCGCCGCTCGAAAACAACCGTTTCGGACCGCCAATAGTCCTTCCCGCCCCATGCCTCCCTTCACCGACGCGCGCGGACACACCCTCTCGCTCGACGCCCCCCCGCGCCGCATCGTCTCGCTCGTGCCCAGCCAGACCGAACTCCTCGCCGACCTCGGCCTCGACGCCGAAGTGGTCGGCCTGACCCGGTTCTGTGTGCATCCCGAAGGGTGGAACGCGCGCAAACGCATCGTCGGGGGAACGAAGCACGTGAAGCTCGAACGGGTGCGGGCGCTCGCGCCGGATCTCGTCCTGGCCAACCTCGAGGAGAACACCCGCGCCGACGTGGAGGCGCTCGACGCCTTCGCGCGCGTCTTCGTCACCGACGTGCGGGACGTGCCGGGCGCCACGGCGATGATCCGCACCGTGGGGCGCATGACGGGACGAGCGGAAAGGGCCGATACGCTCGCCGACGAGATCGAAGCGGGCTTCGCCGGCCTCGCCGCCCGAGCGCCCCTGCGCGCCGCATACCTCATCTGGCGCAAACCGTACATGAGCGCCGGGCGCGACACCTTCATCCACGACGTGATGAGGCGGGCGGGCTTCGCGAACGTCTTCGCCGACCGGACGCGGTATCCCGAGGTGACGCCCGAGGCGCTCGTCGCGGCCCGCCCCGAGGTCGTGCTCCTTTCGAGCGAGCCGTTCCCCTTCGCCGAGCAGCACCGCGACGAACTCCGCGCCTTCCTCCCCGACGTCCCCATCGTGTTCGTCGACGGCGAGCTTTTTTCGTGGTACGGCAGCCGCCTCCGCCGCTCCCCCGCCTATCTCGACCGCCTCCGCCGCTCCCTCGTCGAGCTTCGATGAGCAAGCCGCCGTTTTCCACCCCGCCCGCCCTTCTCGTTCTCCGTTTCATTTCGTATTCTTGGGCGCCG
Source organism: Rhodothermales bacterium (assembly GCA_026984335.1). Classification (GTDB taxonomy): domain Bacteria; phylum Bacteroidota; class Rhodothermia; order Rhodothermales; family ISCAR-4553; genus JALSSK01. The sequence goes on along the minus strand of JALSSK010000305.1, from coordinate 3,362 downwards.
CACGTTCCCACCCTTCATCCCCGAATCCATGGCTCGTCTCCGCATCCTCATCGCCGTCCCCTTCCTCCTCCCCCTCGGACTCATGAGTTGTGACAAAGCGCCCGCTCCCGACGAAGAGCTTCGGGCGAAGGCTTTCGAACTCGCGCACGAATACATCATCGTCGACGGCCACATCGACGTGCCCTATCGGCTCCGCGAACACGAGGAAGACGTCACGGAAGCCACCGTGGGCGGTGACTTCGACTATCCCCGCGCCAGAGCCGGCGGCCTCGACGCCCCGTTCATGTCGATCTACCTCCCCGCCCGGCTCCAGGACACGCCCGGCGCCTCGAAGGCCCTCGCCGACTCGCTCATCGACATGGTGGAGGGGCTCGTCGCGCGCGCGCCGGACAAGTTTGCCCTCGCCGCCTCCGTCGAGGACGTCCGCCGAAACCACGAGAAGGGCCTGATCTCGCTGCCGATGGGCATGGAGAACGGCTCCGGCATCGAGGACGACCTCGCCAACCTCACCCATTTTTACGAGCGCGGCATCCGGTACATCACGCTCACGCACGCGACGGACAACCGCATCTCCGACTCCTCGTACGACACCACCGGCACGTGGGGCGGGCTCAGCCCTTTCGGCGAGGACGTCGTCCGTGAGATGAACCGCCTCGGCATCATCGTCGACGTCTCGCACATCTCCGACGCCGCGTTCGAAGACGTGATGCGCGTCACCGAAGCGCCGGTCTTCGCCTCGCACTCTTCCGTGCGGCACTTCACGCCCGGATGGGAGCGCAACATGAGCGACGACCTCATCAGGACCCTTGCCGAACGCGGCGGCGTCATCATGATCAACTTCGGCTCCTCGTTCCTCCGCTCCGAGTACACCGACGAAGGGGCGGCCATCCGCGAAGAGATCCGGAAAGAGATGGAGAAGCGCGGGCTTTCGGAGGACGACCCCGAGGGCTTTGCCTTTTATGCCGAACAGCGGCGCGCCCATCCCGTCGGCTCGGTGGCCGACGTGGCCGATCACATCGACTACGTCGTCGATCTCGTCGGCATCGATCACGTGGGCCTCGGCTCCGACTTCGACGGCGTATTCGCCCTTCCAGAGGGCCTTCAGGATGTTTCCGAATACCCGAACCTCGTCGCAGAGCTTCTCCGGCGCGGCTACTCGGAGGAGGACCTCGAGAAGGTTCTCGGCGGCAATGCGTTGCGGGTATGGGCCGAGGTCGAGCGCGTGGCCCGGGAAAAGCAGGCGGCCTCAGGGCAGGCGGCCTCAGGGCCGTCGGCCGCCCCGTCTACCCCTCATGATCGCCCATGAGATGACGCACCTCCCTTTGCCGTGACGGCAACCCGTCGCCCCTCATCAGGTCGGAGGCCTGACGCGGGATCCGAACGACGAAAATGCTTCCGGCCTCTTTCTCGCTCTCGACGAAGATCTCGCCGCCCATCATGTCCAGAAGGCTCTTGGCGACGGCCAGCCCCAGGCCCATGCCGTTGAAGTTCCGGTCCAGTCCGCTCGATTCCTGCGTGAAGGCTTCAAAGAGTTGCGGCGTGAAGGCGGGGCTGATGCCCACCCCCGTATCCTCCACACGGATGTCCACGTGCGCACGGTCCATCTCCGCCCGGACGGTCACGCCGCCTCGCTCGGTAAACTTGAGCGCATTCGAGACCAGGTGGCCGACGACGCGATGCACGGCCAGATAATCGGCGACGATGATGTAGGGGCGCTCGGGCGCCTCGAAGAGGAGGTGGAGGCCGCGCGCGTCCGCTTCGGTCTGGTAGAGCGCCAGCACTTCCCGGATGAGCGCGGCGAGATCGAAGGGCATCGGCCTCAGTTCCATGCTTCCGCTCTCGAGCTGGGCCAGATCGAGCACGGCGTTGAGCGTATCCATCAGCCGGCGTCCGTTCTTGTGGATCAGCCCGGCGAACTCACGCCCCTCGGCCGAGGCGCTCCGGCTCAGGATATCGGCGAAACCGATGATGGCCGTCAGCGGCGTGCGCACCTCGTGGTTCATGTTCGTCAGAAGGGCCGACTTGAGCCGGTTGAGCGCTTCCGCCCGATCGATGGCCGCCACGAGGTCGCGTTCATACGCCTTCGTCTCCGTCTGATCGACGCGGTATCCGATGACGTGATCGACCGCGCCGTCCGCGCCGAGCACCGGGACGGCCACATGAAACAGATGCCGCACCGTTCCGTCGGGGAGCCGCATCGTCTCCTCGAGATCGCTGATTTCTTTCCGCGCCACGACCTGCATGATCCACTCGTGCCGTTGCCGGTACAGCGAGGCGTTGCGCTCGAAGTCGCGCCCGAGCTCTTCCGTCGTCTTGCCGATCATCCGGTCGAGGCGGGTTTCGTTCTCGGCTTCGGCGGCCCGGTTCGCCCATACGAACCGTCCTTCGGCATCGAGCACCTCCACGGCGATGGGCAGTTCGTGGAGCACGTTCTCATAGAAGGACCGGAGCGTGGCGGCCGCCGCTTCGGCCTGCATCCGCGCGCCCTGCGCCCGGAGCCGCTCCACGGCGATCTGCGCCAGGTCGTCCAGCGCAGCGAGGACCCTCGGCGACGCTCCCGGAGCCTCGTCGCCGAAGACGCACAGCGTGCCCCATGCCGCTTCGTTCGGTTCCCGCAGCGGCATCCCGGCGGCAAAACAGCGCCCGGAAGTCCTCCCTTTCCGCCCTCTCGAACCGCCGGGACACTCCGCCTCCCGTGCAATCGGCTCCCCTTTCCGGAGCACGGCGTCGCAGAAAGCCAGGGTCTCGGCCCCGAGCAGCCCCTTCCGCCCCCACAGAGCCACGATCCGGTGCCTACCTTCGGGGCCCACGAGCGAGAGCGCCGCCAACGACATATCACATGCCTGCACCGCGATGCGGGCGAGGCGCGTCATGAATCCTTCCTGATCCGGTCCCGGCAATGCTCTCCCATGTGGAGGGTCGGGAACCGGCGCCCGTACTGCTGAGCTACCAAACATGCTGTCTCGCCTGTGGAGAAATCCGTATATGACCCGCCGCACCGACGGGGGGATCGGTGTCGACGTACTCCATCGATGGGGGAAGAAAAGAGCGTTTCCCGCGCCGACATATAAGCTCCGGGAGAACGTCTGAAAAAAGAACACGATGGTTCATTCCAGAACGCCGTGGGAGCAATTATGCGCCGGAAGGGTGGTGGGGTTTCCGGCTTTATTCAGCGTCAGGTCCCTTTTCAATCATCAGGCCAAACTCAGGGTGTGCGGTGCGAAGGTACGAATACTGCGCCTCTTTCGAAACCTCATCGTCAAATGACCGGCCGGAGACGATTCGATGACGGTTCGATGCGCCGGTTCGCAAACCGGAAGCGGGTCCTTTCGGACGGGCGCATGACCAAACGCAAAGCGTCG
>JALSSK010000304.1 GCA_026984335.1 Rhodothermales bacterium | reverse complement strand
TATCGACGGCGGCATCAACGAGCGACACCGGCTCGAAAACGGTGACCTCCGTAAAGGCGAGCCGCTCCCAGCCGATGCTGTCGTTCGAGATCCAGCGGAGATGTTTTTCCAGGTATTCTCGGGCTTTCATGGCTCATATACTGGTTAATCGCTCTCGTTGGACCGGTTCGGGTTCATCGGGGATGCCGAGCGCGGCGTTGATATGACGGGTGATCCGGCTCGCCTCGACCGCTCCGATGACGCGTTCGCCCCGGCCCCGCTCTTTGAGCAGAATCTCTCCGGTGAGCGAATAGGTGACGATGATCTCACAGACGCCGTGCCGCCGAAGCACCTGGCGGGTCTGTCCGAGCGCATCGAGGTAGGTGAGCAGGGTATAACTGTTGGCGTCGTTGTGTTGCACGGAGACGAGATCGTCGCGTTCATAGGTGCGAACAACGTCGGTCGCGGCGCATGCACTCAACACAAAAGACATCACGATCCATATGATGGCATGGCGTTTCATGGCTCCAACCTCTGAATAAACTTTGCCTGTCGCAGCGAACGCTCCGGCGTTGCGAAGAGGGCCCATCCTTCATCTGTTCTCTTCCGAGCCGATGAGGCCTCACGCGGGGGTCCATTGCCGAACCCGACGTTGGAACGGTCGCTGTATCTGGTTTCGACAATTTTTCATCCCCTTAAACCCTCTCTTTGATTTTTATGCATTTAGAGAGGATGCCCGGGGATGCTTTCGGAACGGGGGAAGGAGGAACGCTTGCCCGTTCCGTCGCGGTGCGCACCGACAAGATATGCTTCTTTTCCGGCGCGCAAGCCCCTCGAGACGCCCCTTTCGGCGGTCGGGAAGGCCCGTTTTCCAGGGGCTCGGGTTCCTACGGGCGCCAGGAGAGACGAGGCATCGCGCACGCGTGTCCCGCCGCCTCACCGCCGCCAGAAGGCGGGCACGAAAAGGATGAGCACCGTGAAGATCTCGAGCCGTCCCGCGATCATGAGCACCGAAAGCACCCACTTCCCGAGCGCGGGCACATGGGCGTAGTTCTCGGCGGGTCCGAAGGCGCCGAAGGCCGGTCCGATGTTGCCGATGCACGAGATCGTCGCGCCGAAGGCGCTGAGCAGATCCATGCCCAGCAACCCCATCACCAGCGTGCCGAAGACGACGAGGCCGAAATAGAGCACCATAAACGAGAGCACGTTGCGCATCACGCCCTGAGGCACGACGCGTTCCCCGAGGCGCACCGGCATGATGGCCTGCGGGTGAATGAGTTGCTTGACTTCCTTGAAGGAGTTTTTGAAGAGGAGCACGTGCCGCACCACCTTCACGCCGCCGCCGGTGGAGCCGGCCATGCCGCCCACGAAGAAGAGCGCGAAGAGCACGCCCACGGCCAGCGGCGGCCAGATCTCGTAGTCTGCCGTGGCAAAGCCGGTGGTGGTGATGATGGAAGAGGCCTGAAACGCCGCAAACCGCAGGGCTTCTCCGAAGGAGGTAAACCCTTCGAAGCCCGCCGAGGCCGGGTCTTCGTTCGGAAGAAGCGCCATCGTGGGTTCCCACAGGCTCAGCGTGATGACCGCCGTCGCCGCCAGAATGATGCCCAGATAGACCTGAAGTTCGGTGTCCCGGATGACGGTGATCGCCTCGCCGCGAAGGAGCCGGTAGTGGAGCGCGAAGTTCATCCCGGCGAAGATCATAAAGACCGTGACGACCCAGTCGACGTAGGCGGAGCCGTACTGACCCACGGAGCCGTTTTCCGTCGAGAAGCCGCCCGTGGCCATGGTGGCGAAGGCGTGGTTGACGGCGTCGAAGAAGCTCATGGCGGGCAGGAGCAGGAGCACCTCCACCACGGTGATGCCGACGTAGATGAGCCAGAGGCGGCGGGCCGTCTCCCGCACGCGCGGGGTCAGCTTGTCGGCCGACGGTCCGGGGACCTCGGCCTTATAGAGCTGCATCCCCCCGACGCCGAGGATGGGCAGGATGGCGAGCGTGAGCACGATGATGCCCATGCCGCCGAGCCAGTGCGCGAGGCTGCGCCAGAAGAGAAACGCGTTCGGCAGCGCCTCGATCTCCGGCGTATGGCCGCCCCCCAGGATCGTCGCCCCCGTCGTCGTGAAGCCGCTGATGGTCTCGAAGAAGGCATCGGAATACGAGTCGAGGACGCCGCCGAAGACGAACGGCAACGCGCCCACGAGCGCCAGCACGAACCACGCCAGCGCCACGATGGCGAACCCTTCCCGCACGCGCAGGTCCTCGGCCTCGCTCTTCATGGAACGCCGGCCCAGCGCGCCGACCGTGAGGCTGATCAGCGCCGTCAGGCCGAAGCTCCACCAGGCCTCCTCTCCATAGAACAACCCCACCGCCATCGGAAGCAGGAGCGCGATGCCGAGAAAAAAGAGCAACGCGCCGAGGGTGCTCAGGACCGCCTTGACGTTGACGACTTTCATAGCGAAAAAACCCGGGAGTCTGTGCGGCGTCCGGCCACGCGGGACAGTCTGGAGGGGCGGAAAGGCTCCCCCTCATCTCGAAAACAGCTTCTCGACCTTGTCCACGACGTCCGGAAGCACGAACACGAAGGCGCGTTCTCCCGGCTCGATCTTCGTCGTGCCGGTGGCGATTTCCAGATGCCGACCGGCCGTGACCGCGCCGATCAGGAGGCCGCGCGGCAGCGTCAGATCCTTGAGCGGCGCCCGTGTGATCGGCGAGCCGGGGTCGGCTTCCATCTCCAGGATCTCGGCGTCCATGCCGTGCACGGTCGCCACGCTGAGCACGTGCTTGCCCCGAAGGAAACGCATGATCTCGCGCGAGACGGCCAGCTTGACGCTCACCGCGGCATCGAGGCCGATGGACTGGCTGATGGGGATGTAGGCGGCCTTTGAAAGCAACGCCACCGTCTTCTTCACGCGCAGGTGCTTCGCCAGCAGGCACGTGACGAGGTTGGACTCTTCGTCCTCGGTCACGGCCACGAAGGCGTCCATGTCGCTCAGCCCTTCGGTCACGAGGAGGTCGATGTCGGTGGCGTTGCCGTGGAGCACGAGGCAGTTCGGGAGGGCCTCGGCCAGACGCTCGGCGCGTTCGCGGCCCGGCTCGATGAGTTTCACGCGCAAGCCTTTGACCCCGCTCAAGAGCTGCGCCACCTTTGCCCCGACCTTGGTTCCGCCGAGGATCATGATGTCCTCCAGCCGGCGCTCGCTCTTCCCCATCATCTTGATGATCGGCGGCAGATACTTCGGCAGCGAGAGCACGAAGACCTGATCGTTTTTGCGAAGCACCTCTCGGCCGCCCGGCAGGATGGTGCGGATGCCGCGCACGACGGCCATGATGCGGAACCGGACGTGCGGCGCGCGGGCGGCCAACTCCTGCATGGACATCCCGATCACGGGCGCGTCGGCGTCGAGGCGGATGCCGACGAGGTGGAGCCGCCCGTCGGCGAAGGTGAGCATGTCCGTGGCGCCGGCGCGACGGATGAGGCGCGCCACTTCGGCCGCGGCGCTCTCCTCGGGGTGAATGACCACGTCGATGCCGAGATCCTGTGCCGAGAGCACCGTCTCTTCTCCTTTGAGCTCCTCCGAGCGGATGCGCGCCACGGTCGTCCCCACCCCCAGGCGGTCGGCCATCATGCAGGCGATGATGTTCACCTCGTCGATGGTCGTGACGGCGATCAGCAGGTCGGCTTCGCGGATGCCGGCTTCGCTCAGCACCGTCGCCGAGGTGCCGTTGCCCTGGATCGTCATCACGTCCAGCCGCTCCCGCACGTGTTCGAGCGCCTCGGCGTCGACGTCGACGACCACCACGTCGTGCTGCCCCATTTCCAGGAGCCGCGCCACGTCAAATCCCACTTCGCCTGCTCCGACGACGACAACCTTCATCCGATTCCGGCTTGACCCGGGCTCCGGCGGCGTGCGCCTGCCCGTACGGGTGATACGATGCTGTTCGAGCCGGAAGATAGGCTGGCGACCCTCCCCATTCAAACCTTCGCATGCCCCCACGATGATTCCTTTCCCGGGGAAGATGCCGGAAAGGTCCGGCGCATCCCGTTTGCGCCCTAATCCTTGAGCGGGAGACGGATCCAGAACGTAGTTCCGACCCCCACCTCCGTTTCGAAGCCGATTTCACCGTTGAGCGCCTCGACGCTCTTCTTCACGATGGCCAGGCCGAGCCCCGTGCCGCTCGTTTTCGTCGAGAAGTTCGGTTCGAAGATCCGGCTGTGCAATTCGGCCGGGATGCCGACGCCGGTGTCGGTCACGGTGCTGTACGCATAAGCGCGTCCGTTCTCGAGCTGCTTCTCCGTCGCGATTTCGAGGTGGCGTGGAGCGCCGGGCGGGATGGCCTGGATCGCATTTTTGATGAGGTTGATGAAGATGCGGCGCAGCTCTTCGCGGTCGGCCTCCAGCACGAGCGGAGCCGGATGCAGGTCGAGCACGATCTCGAGGTCGGCCTCCTCCTGCATGAGCGCCACGGCCTCCCGAATGACGGCGTTGAGGTCGAGCGGTTCCATCATGCGCGTCGGCATACGGGCGAAGGTGGAGAACTCGTCGGCGATGCGTTTGAGTGCGTTGACCTGTTCGAAGAGCGTGCCGGTGATGCGTTCGAAGATGCCCCGGAAGCGCTTCAGCTTTTCCGGATCGGAGTCCTTTGCGAGCAGGTCGTCATAGGCCCGGAGCAGATGTTGGACGGAGAGTTTCATGGGGGTGAGGGGGTTTTTGATCTCATGGGCCACCTGCCGCGCCATCTCGCTCCAGGCCAGTTGCCGTTCCTGTTGCGCCAGCTTGCGGCGGCTCTCGGCCAGCTGTTCCTGCATCGCGTTGAACGTCTCGACCAGCTCGCCGATCTCGTCGCGGGAGCCGATGGGGCGAATGCGTTCGAACCGGCCCTGCGCGACAGCCTCCAGCCCTTCCCTGAGCCGCGCGATGGGCCGCGCCAGCGCGTTCGCCAGCAGCCCGGCCGTGAGCACGACCACGAGCACGAGCAACAGCAGCGCTCCGAAGAGATAGGCCACCGTCCGCGCCCGCTCCTCCTCCAGGCGCTCCTGTTCGGGAAGCGTCGGCACCGAGATCACGTAGCGGGGCGCTCCCCGCTCGTCCGCAAGCGCGCGAAAGCCGGCGGTGAAGGTAAAGCTCCCCACCTCTTCTTCGGTGAAAGAGAAGCGGAATCCGTCGAAATAGAGGTCCTGATAGGCTGAGATGGGAAGACGGCGGTCGAGGAGTCGATCGTGGATGAGTTGCGGCCGGCTCGTCGCCACCAGGCGCGCGTCCTGATAGATGTTCAGATCGAGCCCCACCAGCAGGGCGAGCGAATCGACGTGGGTGCGGGCGAGGACGCGATATGGCAGTTCATCCCCGCGCGCCTGCCGCGCCAGCGTCTCTTCGACCCGTTCCAGGTGCTGCTGCAACCAGCTCTGAACGGCGCGTTCGTTCTCGCCGGTGACGACCTGCAGCCCCGCGAAGCCCATCGCCGCAGCGGTGATGATGCCGACGGCAAAGAATGCATTGAGCACCTTGTCTCGGAAATGGACGCGGGGGGCGGGCAGGAGCCCTGTCCGTCGGCGCCAGTAGAGACCGAAGAGGTACCCCGGAAGGGCCAGAAAGAGTCCCGCGACGGTCAGGCGGAGGAGATAGTACAGATGGTCGAAAGTATTGATGGAGGCCGTGCGCACCGCCACGACGGTCGTGCGCACGCCGGGAGGGCCGCCGCCCGGGGAAACCGTCTCCTCGTCCGAGATCCGGACGTAGTACGTCAGGAACCGCTGTTCGCGCACGGTCTCCTGCCGCCAGAGGACCGGTTGCGTGCCCAGTTCACGGATCACCTCTTCCGGAAGCCGGTACCGGCCGAAGATGCGCCCGAGGCTGCGCACAAGCACGCCGTTGCGAAACTCGGCAAGCGCCAGGTCGGCGTATTCGTTGCCGTAATAGCCCTCCGGCAAAAGCACCTGCGGGAAAGGGGTGTGCTCTTCCCGAAACTGCGGCTGCGGCTCCGCTCGCACGAAAAGCCATCCCGCCGCCGAGTCGCCCTGCGCCGACACCGGAGCAAAGCCGATGTACTGGAAACGATCCCGCCGCCGCCGCCCCGTCACGCGCTCGATGAAGGGTCCGTTCGCGCTGCTGTCGGCAACCATCTCACGAAGCAAGGCGAACTCCTCCGCGTCGATCTCGTCGAGCGTGGCGCGGCTGAAACGCTGCTGTGAGATGATGAAGCGTCCCCGGGGCGTCCGGTCCCGATCGAAGAGGGTCAGGCCCACCTCGTAGCCGCCGAGCGAAGTGAGCAGGGAGCCTTGCAACAGGGCGCGCGCGAGGGAGTCGAGTCGGCCGTCGTCCCCCCTTTCCGCCGCCAGCGCTTCCGCCAGATCGGAGGAGTCGGCTTTCCGAAGCACCTCCTCGATGGCGAAACGTACACGCGGGTCATCCCCCTCCTCAAACGTCTCCGCTGCGTCGCGCATCCAGAGCCGGCGTTGCGCATCGAGCCCGTCGTAGACGAGCGGGTAAAGCAACACTGCGAGCACAAACGCCTGGAAGAGCACGCTCCGCAGCGTCAGCAAACCCGGCAGAGGCGCCTTCCGGAACGTGACGAAGGCCGCCCCCCCTCCCCCCATCGCGAGGAAAACCAGCGTGACGACCCATGGCGCGAGGCGCTCCGCCCCGGAGATCAGATACACGGCCCCCACCGGCAACACGACCCCGAACGCAGCCGCCATCCCCCACACACGCACCGAACCGGCGATGGGACCTCCCCGGCGCAACAACCCCAGCGCCAGCCTCACCAGCCCGACCGCGAGGAGGGCCACCGCCAACGTCATCAGCAAGAGCGCGCCGTACACGAGCAACACGAGGTTTTCCGGCCAGAGCCCCGTGCGTGCGAAGTAATTGAGGGTGCTGTCGAGGATCGCCCGTTTCGTGATGAGCCCCAGCAACGTCGCCAACCCGACGATGAGCAGCGTGGTCATGGCCGTCACGAGGAAGAGCCGCGCCGTCGAACTGCGCTCCATCCTGCGTCGAAAGACGCGATCCCGGAGTTTCCGGCGGGTGAGCGCGCCGGCGGGCACGCGCATCGACAGGTGCAGGAACGCCGCCGCGAAGCAGACCGCAAAGAGCGCCGTAAGGAACAGGTCGCCCGTGGAACGCATCAGCCCGCCGCCGAACGTAGAAGCGAGATGCTGGGGGTCGAACAGGGGCGCGAAGGGAGCCTTCCCCGTCTGCCACCGTGCAGGAACGTTCAGCGCGAGGAGGGCGAAGCGCAGCCCTACCCATGCCGCCGCCGCCAGAGCAAAACGGCCCGACATCGGGCCGAGGGCCGCCTGATCATTTATCGACTGCATACCCTTCCGAAGCCCCCGCCACAGACCGGCCATGAGCCAGCACCCGAGGAGGGTTGCCCAGAGCGCCATCACGTCCTCGAAACGGGTGCGCTCGGCCGCGATGATGTCTTCCGGAGCAGGCGGCTCCACGTAGACCCGCGCGAGCGAACTGCCGTCGGTCCCCTGAAGCAAACGCGTGGTCCCCGGACGCCGGGGTTCCGCCGACACCTCGTCAAAATCGACGTGGATGGGGAGATGGGTCATGCGCGTCCACACCTCGTCGAGGCTGTAGTCGCGCAGGTACCGGTTGCGTACGGGTGCGTCGAAGTAGAGCAGGCGCATCACCCGCACGGCCCCGAGCACCCGGGCGCCCTCCCGCACCGGCCACCAGACGGCCAGCGCCACCCGTTTGTCCCCGTCGTGGACGATGGCCGTCTGCACCTCTTCCAGGAAGCGGGGCGCGCTCGGCGCGGCGTCCGGGGGCATGCTGAACCCGTTCCACGCGATGAGGCGCGGCGTCGGATCGTAGAGTTCCATCCCGATGCGGGGGGGCTTTTCGAGGCCCGCCATGTACCGGACGAGCGCCTCCGTGGCGACAAAGCCGTCTCCACCCCGGTATTCCCGCAGGTTCCGCAGCACTTCGGGCGCCTCGGCCACCGCGTGCGCGACCGACAACAGTTGCCCCTGCATCTCGGCAAAATCCCGCTCCACCTGCGAGAGCGCCAATTGCATCGCCGCCGCCTGCCGCCGTTCCACCGAAGCCGACACCCGCGCAAGCTGCCACGTCCGCGCGCCCCACGTGATCAGCAACATCGCCCCGAGAAACACCGCCACACCGGCATATGCCCGAACCGGCCCTTCTCTGACCACCCTTTCCTTGAAACTGGAGATCATACGCGTCGGCGCAACAATGAAGCGCACGTCATGAAAACGGTGGTGGGACGATGGAAGGCGAAAGCGGGGGCGGTCTCATTCACGGGGCTGCTGCTCGACCAGAAGCTCCCGCAGCTCCCAGCGATCCCGCCACCATCGGAGCCGGAGGTAGACGCGAAGCGGCCTCTCGCCGCGTTCGTACCAGAAATCACCTTCGGCGAACCACCCGCCCTGCGTTTTATAATAATTCCGAAGCACGAATCGGCGAGGCGGATGCTCCGCGAAAAAGGTCTTGAGCACGTAGCGGGCCTGCCCTCGGCTATAATAACGATTGGCTTCGAAGAGGGTGATGCCGATACGCTCCGAAGCGTGATCCAGGAGCGCATCCACATCCCCGCTCGCGAGGGCGTGCTCCAGTTGCAAAACGACGCCCGAAACCGTCTCCTGCGCCGCCGCACGATGCCCCGGCGTCAACGCCAGCGCGCCGATCAACACTCCTCCCAGCGTGAGCACCTTCAATCGCATCGTCTTCCTGTTTGAACGCGCGACGGAGACCTTATCCCTCCCGGACCCCGCCGCCTCGGTGACGCGGGCCAAATTAGCAAAAAACGAACCGCGCCACACCATGCGGACGATCCTCCTGTTTCCGGGCTCGATTGTCACCATTTCTGGACGCCGGGTGTATGCTCGCGACGGATGCGTTCCTCGGAAAAGCGTTCCCTTCCCGGGATCCCTCCTCCTGACGACGACGCCGAGACGTCAGGGGTTCGATGCGTAGTAACGGAGCAAATCCCGCCACGTCACGATCCCTTCAAGCCCCCCCTCCTCGTCGAGAATGGGCAGGCAGGAGATGTCTTTTTCCAGCATCAGCAATGCGGCCTCATCGATGAGCATGTCCCGGTGCGCCGTAATCAGGTGTCGGCTCATGATTCGATGCGCGCGTTTTTCGAGGGTTCGGCGATCCCGCTCCCGTTCGGAGAGCGTGTCCACGTAGGGGCTCACGGCGCGGAGAAGGTCGCGATCCGAGATGATCCCGACCAGCGTCGCACCATCCATGACGAGCAAATGGTGGATCCCCCCCTTATCCAGCTTAAATTGAACGACCCGGAGCGGATCGTCCATGCGGACCATCATCAGATGTCGGGTCATGATGTCGCCGAGAGTCATGTCGTTGACCCCTGTGGGATAAAGATGAGCAAGGCGCACACACGGCAAGAAGCATCCCCCGGCAAGACAAACCGAGAGGCGGCTTTTCGAAACAAGATAACCATGGCGCACCACAGATTGCACGCTATCACCTTCGGCTCCCGTGACAAAGTTCCATCTGGAGCCGACAAAGACGATTTCTGAAGTCTCGCATGACCCGAATGCAGAATATTTTCACCTTATGTCCCACAAACTATAACCCGCACTTGACATTGCACCCAATATTACATATTTGTATGAGTCATTGACAGTGCATCTTAATTCCTAATCATACAATCTCTGACCTCCTCAGCGATTATTTTAGCGAATGCACTATCATTTCCGTAGAGCATGTCGGTGTTTTTTCCTGAAGATTTTTTGTCCCGACATCCCTTCCGACATCAGACTTTCGCTTGACTCTTCTTTTTACGCATGTCGGTGATAAAGCCGGCTCGTATCAGGGAAAGCTTAACTCTTCGTGCTCATGGACGATATGAGCCTCATCCCCCTCGCACGTATACCATCTATATAATCCACGAGCGCACCCTGTTTTCACCGTCCCTGAAGGCTTCGCCGCCGGGATGGATACGACTGAGCAGCGCGGCAAACCATCTTGCCCGCTCACGTGACCTTAAGTAGCATTCGTTCCATAAGAGGTATCTCTAATGCTGGGTTCGTTTCCCCGCCGCACCCTTTCCGTCTGGATCTCAGGTCTTTTCGTGCTCCTGAGCGCCTGCGACGTCCCGACCACCGGCCCCGATTTTTCGTTCTCAACCAGCGTACGGGCGCCGCTCATCTTCGACAAGACGTTCGTCCTGATGGGCCCGAGTGAGACCGGGCATGAGGCGCTCATCGACACGACCGACGCGACCTTCGACGCGCTCTTCACGGTCAATGACGCCGACCAGACCATCTTCATCATTCAGAACCTCGACGACTTCGAGATCGGCGCCCTCGACGACGTGATCCCCGGCTTCGACATGACGCCGGTGGCGGTGACCGTGTCCATCGGCGAGTTGGCCCGGCAGAGCTTCAGCGCATCGTTTGAAACGCAACTCGACGTGTTCACGCTCGATCCGAACGATGCCCCGTTGCCGCCCGAGCTTTTCACCGAGTTGCCCGTCCTGCCCGACCCCGTCAGCGGCGAAACGAACCTCACCATCCCGAACTTCCTCGTCCCGCCCAAGGTCAACCTCGTCACGCTCAACGACCTCAGCCTCTCTGCCGTGCGCTTCACCGACGAGACCGAGGGCGTGAACGCTTTCACCCTCGAACTCATCAACGACCTCGCCACCGAAACGCTCACCTCGGCGACGAACCCGGCAGATCCGGCAACCATCACGCTGCTTCAGAATGGCGTCGAGATCGGGAGCGGCGCCTTTGGCTTCGTGGCGCCCGGCGCGCGCGCCACGACCCGCGTCAGCGTCGCCGGACAACAGCTCTCCACCGAAGATCTCACGTATCGTCTCGACGTCGGCGCCGACGGCGACGTGACGCCGTTGCTGTCCAACCCCGGCGCGGTTCGGGTGAAAACGAACCTGGAACCCCTCCGGTACGGCGAGACGGTCGTGACTAACATGCCCGCGCAGTCCGACATCGACTTCTCGCAGAACGAGCTCACGATCAGCGCCGAAGACGTCGAATTCAGCGGCATGGTCACGCGCGAAGGAGAAGCCACCATCACCGTGACGAACACGCTGCCGATCATGGTCCGGATCGAGGCGCTCGATATCACGAACGTGGACGCCGTAGACCGCTTTCCCGCCGGCTCGACGGTCCTCTCCACCAGCGGACCGGAGATCCCCCCCGGCGCTTCGGCCGACTTCCCGGTGGATCTGAGCAACGTCGGCATCGGAACGCGCGTGGCAATCTCGGCGCGAGCTTCGAGCGAGGGCGCCGACCAGACGGTCACGCTCAAAGCCGACCAGGGCCTTGCCTTCAGCTTCGACGGCTTCGTGGAAATCGATCGGCTGAGCTTCACCCCCGACGCCGAGACGTTCAACACCGACGGGATATTCGACCTCGACGTGGACGACGTCCGGTTCACCTCCGATGCGGACTACGTGACGCTGAAGAGCGGCGCGCTCGAAATCTCCGACCTGCTCAACGGACTCGACCTCAGTCTCGCGCGCGTGGACATCAGCCTTCCCGATTTTCGCCTGCCCCCCTATGGCGTCGGCGACACGCTCGTGATCTCTTTTCAGGGCTCCTTCGACAATCCCCAGGCTTTCAAATACCGGAAGATC
>JALSSK010000303.1 GCA_026984335.1 Rhodothermales bacterium | reverse complement strand
GCCCCGTCTCCGAGGCGGACGTGGCGGAGCACTGGCGGGCGCACTACGAAAACCTGCTCCGGTGGAACCCGCCGAAGCGCACCCCGGACGACGAGCCGACGTGATGCCGGTTCCGGCCGCCCCCCCCGAGCCGGCCCCGTATGAAATCGTTTTCAACGACCTCTTCCCTTTGCCGAAAACGAACAGTATTTTGGGGCCGCCTACAAACTCGGTGCCTCTTGATCACCAGCGCCTTCCACCATGCATTTTGCTTTTGTCGACTACCTCGTCTTCGGAGCCTACTGCGCTCTCATCATTTTTCTCGGCCTGTGGGTCTCCCGTGAAAAGAAAGGCCACCAGAAGGACACCAAGGACTATTTTCTGGCTAGCAAGTCTCTTCCCTGGTGGGCGATCGGGGCGTCTCTGATCGCCTCGAACATCTCGGCGGAGCAGTTCATCGGCATGTCCGGTTCGGGGTTTCGGGTGGGCCTGGCCATCGCCTCCTACGAATGGATGGCCGCCATCACCCTGTTGCTCGTAGCCTGGCTTTTCCTTCCCATTTATCTCAAGAAGGGCATCTACACGATGCCCCAGTTTCTGGAGGTGCGCTATGACAGCCGGGTTCGGACGTTGCTGGCCGTCTTCTGGTTGCTGGTGTACGTCTTCGTCAACCTCACCTCGGTGCTGTATCTCGGGGCGCTTGCGCTCGAAGGCATCATGGGGATTCCGCTGTGGTACGGGGTCATCGGGCTGGCCTTCTTCGCCACCGTATACAGCATCTATGGCGGTCTCAAGGCCGTGGCCTGGACCGACGTCGTACAGGTCATCTTCCTGGCTGCAGGCGGGCTGCTGACCACCTACCTCGCGCTCGATGCCTTTGGAGAAGGCGCAGGCCCCATCGCCGGATTTTCGAGGCTGCTCGCCGAAGCCGGCGACCACTTCAACATGATCCTCTTCAAGGGCGAGATGCTCTACCCCGACGACACCGGAACGCTTCAGGACGCCTACGATCTGTTGCCGGGGATGAGCGTGCTCTTCGGCGGCATGTGGATCGCAAACCTGTTCTACTGGGGCTGTAACCAGTACATTATCCAGCGCACCCTCGCCGCAAAGGATCTCAAAGAGGCTCAGCGTGGGGTGGCCTTTGCCGCCTATCTGAAGCTGCTCATGCCTCTGATCGTCGTCATCCCCGGCATCGTGGCCTATGCCATGCACGCCCCCATCACGCGAGGCGACGAAGCCTATCCGTGGCTGCTCAACCAATACGTCGGGCCGGGCTTCAAGGGGCTCACCTTTGCCGCGCTCATCGCCGCCATCGTCTCTTCGCTGGCCTCGATGATGAACAGCACCTCTACGATCTTCACAATGGACCTCTATCGCCACTATTTCCGGAAAGACGCTTCCGAGCACCAACTGGTGCGGGTGGGGCGCATCGTGGCGCTGCTGAGCATGGTCATCGCCACGTTGCTGGCGCCGCAGCTGGCCACGCTCGACCAGGTCTTCCAGTACATTCAGGAATACACCGGCATGGTCAGCCCGGGCGTGCTGGCCATCTTCATCATGGGGCTGTTCTGGAAGAAGGCCACGCCCAACTCGGCCCTGGTCTCGGCCCTGCTGAGCATCCCCCTCTCGGTGCTGATGAAGCTGCTGGTCCCCTCGGTGCCGTTCATCGACCGAATGGGCATCACCTTTCTCGTCTCGATAGCCCTCATCGTGGGGCTCTCCTACCTCGAAGGCAAAGGCAAGGACGATCCTCGGGGCATCAGCCTGAGCCGAGACATGCTGAAGACGGATTCGGCCTTTGCCGTGGCGGCCTTCGGTGTCATCGGCATCACAACGGCGCTCTACGTGATCTTCTGGTAGGTTGCCCGACCCCGGACTTCAGCGCTCGCGTCTTTCCTGCCGGGCCCGGCGCAGCCGAAAGAGCGTGCGGCGTTGTTCCGGCGTCAGGGCGTTGCGGATGCGGATGCCGAGGACGAGTTGCGTGCGCTTGACCTCCCGCTCGAGGTCGAGGATGCGATCGAGTTCTTCGAGCGCGGCGGCTTCGTCGATACGTTCCTCTTCGACGATGTCTTTCATGCGCTGCATCGCCTCTTCCAGATCCCATTGCAACGCGATGAAGCGGGTTTGCGCCGCCACCGCCTCTTTCTTGATCGTCTCCCGCTGCGCTTCGGTCAGATCGAGGTGACGCTGGTTTTGCATCACGAACTCGGGATCGAAAAAAAACCTTTCCAGGGGGCCGCCGTCCGCCGGCTTCTGGGCCCACGCCGCCGCGTTTCCCATGCTCAGGAGCAGCCCGAGCGTCCATACGATCCGCTTCATGAATCCCTTCATGGTGTCTTTCCTCACGTTTGTTTGCATCGGTTCCCCTTCGGACGGTGTGCGGGAGGCGATCACTCCATCCGGCGAATCGGTTCCGGCAGGAGGAAGTCCGTGGGCGAGTGCCACGCCGCGAGATCGACCGCCGCGACGGGCTCGAACGACGGTGCGGGCTCGAACGACGGTGCGGGCTCGAACGACGGTGCG
>JALSSK010000302.1 GCA_026984335.1 Rhodothermales bacterium | reverse complement strand
ATCTCGCCCCGGAAGAAATTCGTCACCGGGACCTCGGCGGTGGGGATGAGATACAGCCCGTCGCGCGGGATCTCGTACATCAGGTCCTCCTTGTCGGGCAGTTGTCCCGTGCCGGTGGCGCTGTCGGCGTTGACCACGTACGGCGGCTGTATCTCCGTATAGCCGCCCTCGGTCGCGGCGAGGTCGAGGAAGAAGTTGAGGAGGGCGCGTTGGAGGCGCGCGCCTTTGCCCACGTAGAACGGGAAGCCCGCGCCGGTCACCTTCGCGCCGCGCTCGAAGTCGATCAGGCCGTGCTTCGCGGCGAGCGCCCAGTGCGGCAGCGGCTCGAAGTCGAACGAAGGGATCGCGCCTTCCTCGTGGACGACCACGTTGTCCTCGGGCGTGCGGCCCACGGGCACGCTCGGGTGCGGGAGGTTCGGGATCTCGAGGAGGAGCTTTTCGAGGGCGGCCTCGGCCTCACGGGCCGCCTCTTCGAGCGCCTTGATGCGTTCCTTCAGCCGCCCCGTCTCGGCGATGATCTCCTGCGCCTCGTCGCGCCTGCCCTTCCGCATGAGCGCCCCGATCTGCTTCGAGATGACGTTCGCCCGGGTTTGGGCCGCCTGAAGCTCGGTCAGCGTCTCGCGCCGGCGAGCGTCGGTGGCCAGCACGGCATCGACGATCTCGACGTGCGCGATGCCTTTGTCGCGCATCGCCTGACGGACGCGCTCGGGGTTCTCACGGATGACGGTCAGATCGAGCATGGGAAGAGAGGGGTGGGGTGGTGGTCGTTTGCGCGTTAGAACGTTCAAACGTTTCAACGTTCTAACGCCCTAACGCATCATCGCATCAAAGAAACGCAACGCAACGGGAGTCCGGCTATGGATTCTTGGTCAAGAGTGCCCGGCGGGGCGGTCAGGAGGCGGTGACGGAGAGGCCGAGGCGCCGGCCGAGGTGGCGGAGCGCTTCCCGGACGGAGCGCGGGCGGAAGCCGAGTTCGGTCTCGGCCTTGAGGATGATGAAGCCGGTGCGGGGCGGGCGGGCCGCCGTCTGCCGGAAGCGCGCGCCGTCGGTCGGGCGGATGAGCGAGGCGTCGAGGTCGAACACCTCGGCGATGCAGTGGGCGAAGGCGTGGATCGAGAGCAGTTCGCGCCCGGAGAGGTGATAGACGCCGGAACGGTTGTATCGCACGATCTTTTCGATGCCGGCGGCCAGGTCGACGACGTAGGTGGGCGTGCGCCACTGATCGGTCACGACGTCGATGGGCTCGTCGCGGGAGAGCTTGTCGAGCACCCACAACGCGATGTTCGAGCGGCTCAGGTTGCGGCCCGTGCCGTAGACGAGGATCGTGCGCGCCACGGCCCACCGGTCCAGCCCCGCGCCGCGCGCCGCGTTCTCCGAGGCCCACTTCGACTTGCCGTAGAAGCTGATCGGGTGGGGCCGGTCGGTCTCACGGTAGGGGCCGTTCGCGCCGTCGAAGACGAAGTCGGTCGAGACCTGCACGAGGCGGCTGCCGTGCTGAAGGCAGCACTTCGCCAGATGTTCGACGGCGTCTACGTTCACCTTCCAGCAGGCATCGCGCTCGCTTTCGCACAGGTCCACCTGTGTCATCGCCGCACAGTTGACCACCACGTCCGGCGTGAAGTCGAGAAAAAGCCGCCGCACCGCCGCGAAGTCGGTGATGTCGAGGGGGACGTACCCGCCGGCGTTCTCGGGGAAGAGGGGCGTCGCGCCCCGCGCCGTCGCCAGCAGGTCGTATTCCGGGTGGCGGCTCATCTGCGCGACGAGCTCCTGCCCGAGCAGGCCGTTGGCTCCGGTAATGAGGACGCGTTTGAACAACATGGCGGGCAATCGAGTCGGGGGCGAGGGTAATGAAGGAAGGAGGGCGTCGTGCCCGAGTGGGGCGTCGTGCAGGTAAACGTACCTGGAGGCGGAAGGGTTCACTTCGCCCGGTTGGCACAGCCGCCCCGCTCGACGCAGACGGTAGCGTCAAAAATAATACCGCATGCCGATGCCCGCGTCGAAAGCGCCGCGGGGGTTCGGAATGAGCTTGAGGCGCGGGGTGATCTGGAGATAGACCTCGAAGCGTTCCCGGAAAAAATTGACCCCGAAGGCCCCGCTGACGCCGAGCACGAGCCCGGCGCGGCGGGTATCTTCGAAGCCGAGGACGAGCCCGGGGCCATAGAAATAGCGCAGCGGCGAGGCGGGGATCGGGCGTTCCCGGAGCAGGTGGGCGTTCAGAAAGAAGACCTCTTCGAGATCCCAGGCGGCCAGCAGGGTGAAGGCGTCGCCCCGCCGGGATGCGCCCGACGGACCGGTCCGGTAGACCTTGAGCGTGACGCCGGCGGGCCGACCGATCTGCCCGCCGAACCCGAACGTGCGGCCCGCCGGTTGCGCCGCCGCCGAAGCCGCAAGCCCGACGCACAGCCCGAGAAGGGCAAGGCATCCGGGCAGACGGGCGACGCGAAGCGCCTTCTTCATGGCGGGCGGGGGACGGACGCGGGCGGGGGACGGACGCGGGCGCGTTCACT
>JALSSK010000301.1 GCA_026984335.1 Rhodothermales bacterium | reverse complement strand
GCTCGGTGCGCGTATAGCCCGGCAGGATCGTGTTCACGGTGATGCCCGCCGGACCGACCTCGGCGGCGAGGCTCTTGGCGAAGCCCTGCACGCCCGCCCGCGACACGTTCGAGAGATAGAGGTTCGGGATCGGCTCTTTGGCCGAGATGGACGTGATCATCAGGATGCGCGCCAGGGGGTCGTCTGCGTCTGCCGCTGCGTACAGATGCGGCAGCGCGTGGCGGCACAGGTTGATCGTGCTCATCAGGTTGAGTTCGAGCGCGGCGCGCCACTGCTCCGCATCGAAGTCGCCGATGAAGCCGGCGGGCGGCCCTCCCGCGTTCGTCACGACGACGTTCAGCCCGCCGAAATGCCCGACGGTGCGAAGCACGGCCTCCTCGATTTGCGCCTCGTCCGTCACGTCGCACGCAAGAGGCAAAAGGCGGTCCCACGAAGCGCCGGTGGCTTCGCGGATCGCCCCGGCGGCCTCCTCGATGCGCGCGGCCTCGCGCGAGCACAGGGCGACTTTGCACCCCTCCCGCGCCAGTTCCGTGGCCACGGCGCGGCCCAGCCCGCTGCTGGCCCCCGCCACAAAAGCGATGCGGTCTTTGAGTCCCAGATCCATGTCGGTTCGTTGTGTGTTTTTAATGGAGAAAGGCTTTTAAAAGAATATTCGTTTGTGTTCAGCGGCTCTGCTCCTGAAGTTAAGTTGGTTCCCCCAACGACCCCTTTCGTTCTATGCGCCGTCAAGCTGCTCCTACCGCCCGCACCCGCATCAAGACGCCGCTCGCGCCGGCTGCCATCGGCCCGTACAGTCAGGCTCTCCTCGTCGACAACACCCTGTACTGTTCGGGTCAGATCGCCATCGATCCGAAGACCGGCCACCTCATCGACGAAGGCATCGAGGCCGAGACCGAGCGCGTGCTCGAGAACCTGGGCGCCGTCCTCAAGGCTGCCGGGATGGACTTCCGGCACGTGGTTCGTTGCACCGTCTATCTGATCGACATCAACGACTACGCGCAGATGAACGAGGTCTACGCCCGGTATTTCAGCGAGGCTCCGCCCGCCCGCGAAGCCGTTCAGGTGGCGGCCCTCCCGCGCGGCGTCCGCGTCGAGATCTCGTGCATCGCGGTGCGATGACGGCGCTCACAGCCCCTCCAGTTCCAGGCGGAACGTCATCACCAGCGCCACCTCGTAGTCTTCGCCCGGCTCCAGCGCCCGCGCGTCGATCTGAAGGATCGCTCCGAAGTCGCTCCGCGTGAGAAAACCCGAGACGTCCCGGTTCGGCAACACCGTGAGCGTGGCCTCCCGCTCGGCCGGAAAGGCGCCCCGGTTGGCGACCTCCGTGACGGAAAGGCCGTCGGCTTCGAACTTGAGGATGGCCTGATCGAGGAAGTCGAGCTTTTCGCTGATCGGGAAGAGCATCACCAGCCGGGCGGACTCCAGCGTAGCCGAGACGACGTCGGCTTTGGTGAAGCCCTGCCCTTCGAGGTACGGCCCGAGGTCGATCCGGCAATCACAGTCTACGTCAGAGAGTTGCCCCACCGGGAAGCCGTCCGCGGAGAAGGAGAAGCTGATGTCCTTGCCGTCGGCGGCCTCCGACACTTCGGGCCGCAGGATGATCGTCCCGCGCTCGCCCGGCGACGAATCGCAACCGGAAATCAGGAGCAGCGCCGGCGCGAAGACCAGGAACAGGCGCGTCATCGACAATCTCGTCATGCGTCTTTTGCGGGTTGGGTCGCGTTCGAAGACCGTTTGGGACGTCAGTGCGTGAGCCCGGACGTCAGTGCGTGAGCCCGGACGTCAGTACGTGAGCACGGCGTGAACGGGGAGGCCTTCATCGAGCCGGAGGCGGCCTTCGAGGAAGCCGAGTTCGATGAGGAAGGCATAGCCGGCGACCTCCGCGCCGGCGCGTTCGGCCAGCCGGGCCGTGGCCGCCGCCGTGCCGCCGGTGGCGATGACGTCGTCGTGGATGAGCACCCGGTCGCCCGGTCCCACGGCATCGACGTGCATTTCGAGGCTGTCCACGCCGTACTCCAGTTCGTACGTTTCGCGCATGGTTTGATACGGGAGCTTCCCGCTTTTGCGCACGGGCGCGAAGCCGACGTCGAGCGCGTGGGCCAGCATACCGCCCAGGATGAATCCGCGCGCCTCGATGCCGACGACCCTCGTGATGCCGGCCTCGCGGAAGGGGTCGGCGAGCAGGCGCACGGCCTCCCGCAAAAGCTCCGGGTGGCCGAAAATCGGCGTGATGTCCTTGAACCGGATGCCGGGCTTGGGGAAATCGGGGATGGTGCGCACGGCCCGGCGCAGCGCTTCGAGGGCGTCCATGGGCTCGGGATCGGGGGCGTCACTTCGCCGAGACGAGGTGCAGCCCTTTTTCATAATCGTTCTTGAAGGCTTTGACGGCCCTAAAGATAGCGCTTGCCATGTACGCTTGCCCGGATTTGCTTCGGAGAAATGCGGCTTCACGCGGATTTGAGAGAAAGCCGAGCTCGACGAGGAGCGCCGGCATCGACGCGCTCCAGAGCACGTAGAAGCCCGCCTGTTTGACGCCCCGGCTCCGACGGCCCACCCGCTCGGCAAACTGCGCTTCGACCAGGCCGGCCAGTTGCTCGCTCTGTCGCATGAACGCGCTCTGCGCCAGCTGCATCCGGATGAGGTCCGCCTCGTCGAAATTCTTGTAATGCTCCTGATCGGTTTCGAACCGGATCACGCTGTTTTCGCGCTCCATCACCTGGCTTGCGGCAGCCGTCTTGTGCATGCCGAGGAAATACGTCTCCGTGCCTTTCGCCCCCCGGCTCGGCGAGGCATTGGCGTGGATGGAGATGAAGAGCTTGCCGCCGGCCTCGTTGGCGAGGCGCCCGCGCTCTTTGAGCGGGATGAAACGGTCGCTCCGGCGCGTATAGACCACCTTGACGCCGAGCAGATCTTCGAGGTACTGCCCGAGCTTGAGCGCCACGGCGAGCACCACGTCCTTCTCCCGCAGCCCGCCCACACCCGTCGCGCCGGCGTCTTTGCCCCCGTGTCCCGCGTCGATGACCACGGTGTCGAGCCGCCACCGCTCGCGCGCGTCTTCCGTCGGCTCGACGGTCTTTTGCGCCGCGCCCGCCTCGTAGGTCAGGCTCACCAGCAGATCCGTCGTTTCGCGATCCCGGTAGGCGTTCACCGAGACGGTCCGGCGCAGGAAGAAGCGCGCCACGATGCGCCCGTCCTCCGGAGTGAGGGTGTATCGCTCGACCGGTCCCTCCGGCGCGTCCTTCACGAACGACGGCGCGAGGTCCATGTGGAAGAGCGTGATCTCGATCACCCGGTCGCTCACGCGCACCGGATCGCTGTAGGCGGCCACCTGTTCGTTCGTGTGAAAACGGATCACGTATCCCCGTCCGTCGGCGCGCGCCGTAAAGGACACCCGCTCGATGCGGGGCGTCGCCGCCGCCGCACCGCTCAGCGCGACGACCCCCATCCACAGCGCCAGACCGCCCACCCACGACCGCACGCGGCTATGGCCCATCCGTCTTTGCATCACAACGACCTGTGCTCCATTACTTTCGGCAAAAAAATCATCCGGGGGACGCGCGCCGCCCCCTCGTCCCACGGCCTGATCTCATCGACCCATCGAGCCGGCGGGCGTTTCTCTTCCCATCAAACAAGATGCCCGTTGCCGCCGTCCGGCGGGCGCGGAGGCGCGCCCCTGTCGTTCCGGAACGCCGACCCGCTTCCGGCGGCAGGGTCGCCCGTAAACTAACCCACGTGCGCGGGAATACCAAAAGCCCGCATTTCCATACGCATGTCTCCGGCGCCCTCCCATACGCCGGGCCCGTGCGCGACGGACGCTCGAGGGCAAGAGAAAAGCCCCTGCCGTGCGCGCGACAGGGGCCATCCGGACCAACCACTCATTCGTTCCGGAAGATATTTCCCTCACCGGTGGAGCGCATCGCCCCCCGGCGCATCACCATTCATAAAGGTCGTCTTCTCCGAGGAGTTCGCGCAGGCGTCGTCTGATGATCTCCTCTCGGGCCTTCCGCCGCTCTTCCAGGCGCGCGCGGGCCTCTTCGAGCGATTCTTCCAGCGCTTCGACGCGCTTTTCACGAAGCTCCATCTTCCGTTCGAAGATGGCTTCGAGCTTCTTCTGCAGTTCCGCTTCGAGCTTCTCGCGCTCGTCGTCGTCGGCGCGGCGGGCCTCCCGCGCCAGCCGGCTCGCCTCACGCTCCATCTCCCGCACCTCGGCGTCGGCGTATTCGGTGAACACGTCCTCGAACCTTTCGTCGTCGTCGCTGAAGAAGAGCATTTTTTTGCCCCTCATGGGCCCCGCGAAATGCTCGCGCAGGAACTCTCGCCCGACGTCGGGGCCGTCTCCGGAAAATGCGCGGAAGCGCTCCCGCTCCTCGTCCGGTTCGAAGCGGAAGGCAAACGCATTGCCGTCACCAAAGCGTCCGCGTTTCGACTTCATGAAGACGTGCGCATCGTCGTCATCGTCCTCGAAGAAGAGCGAGGCCCCTTCGTCCATTTCCTCGCCGTTGACGAACACTTTCCCGTCGATCACCTGAACCGTGAAGCCCGAGCCTTTGACCGTGATCGTGTCCGGCGCCGCGTCGACGGCGGCAAGGTCGCGCGCGAACGAGGGGGCGGCGAAGAGCATCAGCGCCGCACTCAGGACAAAGCGGCGAAGCAGTCGGAAATCCGGCATCGGTTTCATGCGTATCGGGGTTTGGAGAAAGGACAAGGGGAAAGAGCGCGCCCGATCGGACGAAGCGTTACCAGTTGTACGGGTCGGACGTGCCCAGGAGGTCTTTCAGGCGCAGTTCGATGATGCGTTTGCGCATCCGTTCACGTTCGTTCATGCGTTTGCGGAGATCCTTGAGTTGCGCTTCGAGTTGCGCGATTTCTCGACGGCGGTTGGCCTGTTTGAGTTCAAAAATCTCGGTGAGCTTCGCGCGAAGCTTTTCGATGAGCGCATCCCGCGCTTCGCCTTCGGGGGTGGTCTGTATCCGCGCGGCGAGGCGGTGCGTCTCCTGCTCCATTTGCTCCTCGCGCATGAGTTGTTCGAAGAGTTCGCGGTCGCGCTTCCGGACCTCCCGGAGGTAGCTTTCCCGTTCGATGCGCGGCAACGCCCCGGCCATGCGCGCGGCCTCCTCGGCCTGCAGGTGCGCCTGCTGCATGATCTGCGCGGCCTCCTGCTCGCGCCGGGTCTTCAACTCATAACTGAGCGCTTTCAGCTGCTCGGCGCGGCTGTTCAGCGCCACCACATACTGTTGGCGGACGTCCTCGAGCGGCGCATCGCCGGTCACGTTGACATCGAAGTTCATGTCCGGGAAATCGAACTTCAGGTCCGGCAGGAAAAAGACGGCCATGCCGGAAGCCTCCGCCTCTTCCGGCTCAATCTCGACCAGGCCCTCCGCGTCGACCTTGTAGAGGATGCCGCCGACTTCGAAGACGGGTTGCGCATCGCCGGTAAACTTCAGTTCGGCGGTCATTCCTTCGAGATTCAGGGAGGCCGGGAGTTCGTCTTTCGGCAACTCGCGCCCGTCGATGTACACCTTGCCTTCCTTGATGGTGAAGGCATGCGTGGGCTGCGCCTGCGCGGGCAAGAGGAGTCCGACCAGCATCCACATCGGCAGGCTCAGGAGAGGGCTTCGGAGGTATGATTTCATCGTCGTATGCGTATGGGTCGTTGGGAGGTTCGGGCGCCGGGGTCGGCAGGACCTCACCGTCCCGGGGGTCGGCTGCCGGCCGGGCTCAGCCGGACGCCGGGGACGAACGAAGGCAACCTCTCCAGCGGCACGGCGGGTTCGCCCCACCGGAGCGCGGCGTTGCGCGCCCGCAACTGCTCGATGCGCCGGTGCAGCCGCCAGACTTCGTCGGCCCCGTCCCAGTCGAGCGCGTCTTCCGGGCCGGCGGCCGCCGTGTGTGTCTGTCTTCGCTGTGCCGCGGGCGCGCGCATCGCCCGCAGCCCCTCGTCCTGTTCGAAAAAGGCCGGTCGTTCGTCCGAAGCGAGGCGCGGGGCGTCCGGACCGGAGGCGAGCCGCCCGAGGCCGAGGCCCACCGCCAGCACCACCACGGCCGTCGCGCCGACCCACGGCCACATCCGGCGTCGTCCGGCGCGCACCGGAAGGCGATCCCGGCGACGCGACGGCGAGGCTTCGAGACGCTCCGGACGCCCGGCCGCCTCCACGATGCGGCCGAACACGGCCGGATCGGGACGGCTCCTCGGAGCGTGGTCGAGCCGAAACTTGACCTCGCTCATCGCCTGATACTCTGCCCGCACCTCCTCGTCTTCGAGCAGGCGTCGGAAGGCGGCGCGGTCATCCACCTCGCCGTACAGGTGCCGCACTATTTGTAGCTTCTTATCCATAGGCGTCATCACGGTTAGCGTCCGTCAGGACGTCGCGGGCTCGGCCAGACTCTTTTTTTTTGCCGTCGTCATCATCTTTCGCAGGTTCAGGAGCGCATAGCGCATCCGTCCGAGGGCCGTATTGATCGAACAGCCGGTCAGCTCGGCGATCTCGCGGAAGGTCAGTTCCGCCTCGTGTCTGAGCAGCAGCACCTCCCGCTGTTCGGGCGGCAGCCGGTCGATGCACGCGGCCAGCCACGCGCCCTGTTCGGCGCGGTGCAGGGCCTCATCGGCGGCGAGCGCGCCCGTGTCCGGCAGCCGCTCCCAGAAAGACGCGCCGTCCTCGTCGTCGGCAGACGTCACGTCCTGCCATTTCTTTCGGCTGCGCAGATAGTCGAGCGCCGCATTGCGGGCGATGCGCATCACCCAGGCGAGCCAGCGCCCCTGCCGCGTGTACGATCCGCGCCGCTTCTGGAGCGCCGCGATCACCCGAAGGAAGGTCTCCTGAAACAGGTCGTTCGCCACGTCGGGGTCGCGCACCATCCCCATCAGGTAGCCGTACACGCGCTCCTGATGCCGCTCGACCAACGCGCCAAAGGCCCGCTGATCGCCGCGCTCGAGATAAGCTTCGACCAGTTGTTCGTCTTGTAGATGCATCCGCAGGGCGATCGACCGCGTCGGGGACCCGTCAGGGACCGTTCGCTGTGTCCGACGTTCGCTCTATACAACGCCGCCGTTCCCGGTATTATTGCGCGGGCGGGAAAAAGTTTGGAGACGAGAAAACGCCCGGGAGAAAGGAGCCCGTGAACGAGACGGCATCTTTTTCGTAAGTTGCCTTTAAACAGCCAAACAGCCGGGACGTCACGTTGATCACCCACATCGAAATACAGAACTATCGGTCCATCTGGGAGGCATCTCTTCCGCTCTCCCCCTTCACGCTTCTCATCGGAGCCAACGGAACGGGGAAGTCCAATTTCCTGCGACTGCTGCGGGCCGTTTCTTCACTCCATGACCACAATCCTGGAGACTTCGGACATCCTTATTCTTCGAGGCACGTCAACCATATTCCGGCTCCCCAACACATCACCATTACTAATGACAAGAATGAAATCTCCCCGGTAAGAGGCGGTAGCCGGGTCTCGAGAGCGCCCGGGACTTTCCAGAACACTGCATCCACGTTCCGGACCCGGAAGACCTGGCCGAACGCGCGCCGAGTTTTGCCCTTTTCAAGGTACAGGTCGATGCGTGGACGTGATCTCACAGCATCAGTTCGAGCGCGGCGTGGAGCCGGGCCACCCCCGTCACCGCCAGCCCGTCCGGCAGGTCGATGCCCTTGAGGTTGTGCTCCGGCGCGAGGGCGCGTTCGAAGCCGAGCTTGGCGGTCTCTTTCAGGCGCGCCTCGATCCGGCCGACGGTGCGCACCTCCCCGCCGAGCCCGACCTCGCCGATGAGCGCCGTGCCGGTGTCCGTCGGGACGTCGTGGAAGGAGGAGGCGACGGCCACGAGGATGCCGAGGTCCACGGCGGGCTCGGTCAGGCGCACCCCCCCGGCCACGTTGACGAACACGTCGTGCGAGGCAAGGCGCAATCCCTCGCGCTTTTCGAGAACCGCCAGCAGCATCTGCAGGCGGCGGTTGTCGAAGCCGGTGGCCGTGCGCTGCGGCGACGCATACGAGCTCGGCGTGACGAGCGCCTGGATCTCGACGAGCAACGGGCGCGTGCCTTCGAGCGCGCACACGACCGTCGAGCCGCTGACGCCGTAGGCGCGTTGCGAGAGGAAGATGGCGCTCGGATTGATCACTTCGGCGAGCCCGCCGGTCCGCATCTCGAAGACGCCGATCTCGTTCGTCGAGCCGAAACGGTTCTTGACGGCGCGGAGGATGCGATAGGCGTGATGCCGGTCGCCTTCGAGGTAGAGCACGGTGTCGACCATGTGTTCGAGCACGCGCGGCCCGGCGATGGCCCCGTCTTTCGTGACGTGCCCGACGAGGAACACCGGGAGGTCGATCTGCTTGGCGAGATGAATCAGCGAGGCGGCGCTCTCCCGCACCTGGCTCACCGAGCCCGGCGCGCTTTCGAGGTCGGGCCGGAAGAGGGTCTGGATGGAATCCACGATCATCAGGTCCGGCTCCGTCTCTCGGGCCGCCGCGAGGATGGCTTCCACGTTCGTCTCGGGAAAGAGGAAGAAGGCGTCGCCGTCGACGCCGAGGCGGCGGGCGCGGAGCTTCACCTGCCGGGGCGACTCCTCGCCCGTGACGTAGAGCAGCCGCCGTTCCGGCAGGTGCTTGCCCAGTTCGGTCATCAGCGTGCTCTTGCCGATGCCGGGGTCTCCGGCGACGAGCGTGACCGAGCCGCTCATGATGCCGCCGCCCATCACCCGGTCGAACTCGCTCACGCCCGTGCGCAGGCGCGTCTCCTCGCCGAGCCTCACCTCGGAGAGCGCCGCCGGGCGCCTTCCGCCCTCCGCACCGACGGCGCGCCCCACCCGCGCCTTCACCGGCGTCGGCGCCACTTCCTCGACGAGCGAGCTCCACGCGTCGCAGCTCGGACACTTCCCCATCCACTGCGGGGAAACCTGCCCGCAGACCTGGCACACGTATCGGGTTCGGGTTTTGGCCATGTTTTCAGGGGTCAACAGGGTGGGTTTTGCCGCGCGAGAGACCTTTCATGCGAACGAATACGGGGGGCAAAGGATGCCCGTCGCGCGCGGGCGTTTGCGAACCTCGCGCCGGGGTTTCCGTTTGAGGGAAGAACGGCGCCGGGCATGCCCTCTTCGCGCGAGCGGCCGTCTCACGTTACGCTCCCCTCTCTGAGGGCGGCTATGGCAGAGATGGCCCTGTAACGAAAGCGCGTCCGGCGATCTCCCATGCAATATACGCACGGGGCCTGACGGCGCGGCGTCACCTTGCCGAGAGGCCCGGCGCGAGCCTTCTCGAAACCTAACGCACTTTTCATCTTGGAAAGCATCCGAAGCGGGCGGAGGTGCGTACGTTGGCTCTCGCGGCTTCGGCTTCCAGGGCCCCTCTACCGAGATTCGACCTTCCCCCATGCGCGTGCGCACGTCTTCGCTTTCGCTTACCGCCTTCATGCTCGAACCCGTCGCGGCGCTGGGCCGATACAGCCTTTTGCTGTATCATGCCTTCCGGTCTCTGGGCGACTTCAAGGTCTATCGCAAGAACATCAGCGAACAGATGATGCGGGTCGGCATCGACTCGATCCCCA
Organism: Rhodothermales bacterium; assembly: GCA_026984335.1. Taxonomy (GTDB): domain Bacteria; phylum Bacteroidota; class Rhodothermia; order Rhodothermales; family ISCAR-4553; genus JALSSK01. The sequence continues at coordinate 2,096 of JALSSK010000301.1, read as the reverse complement.
TCGTGGCGCTGGCGGCGGCTTTCTCGGGCGCCGTGACGACGGTGCAAACGGCCTACCAACTCGTCTCTCCGTTCATCCCGAAAACCATCATCGGCTCGATCGTCGTCCCGTCCATGATCCTCGAACTCGGGGCCGTCGTGACGGGTTTTATCCTGGCCGGGCGGGTGGGCGCGCGCATCGCGGCGGAGCTGGGCACGATGCGTGTGACCGAACAGATCGACGCGCTCGAAGCGATGGGGCTCAACTCCATCGGCTACCTGATCGTGCCGCGCGTGCTGGCCGGCATCGTGATGTTTCCGGTGCTCTACATCGCCGCCAGCTTCATCGGCATCACCGGCGGGCTTTTCGTCGGCTCGCTGAGCGGATACGTCACGGCGGGCGAGTTCATCGACGGGGCGCGGGAGTTCTTTCAGCCGTTCGATCCGATCTTCGGCGTCATCAAGTCGCTCGTCTTCGGCTTCGTCATCACGTCGATCTCGTGTTATAAAGGCTACTTCACCGGCGGCGGCGCCGAAGGCGTGGGCAAGAGCACCACGCAGGCCGCCGTCACCAGCTGTGTCTATATTCTGCTGGCCGACCTCGTGCTGGCGATCGTGCTCCTGTGAGCGTCGGCGGACCTTCCACCAACCCATGATCGAAGTCGAACACATATACAAAAGCTTCGGCGGCAAGCCGGTGCTGATCGACGTCTCGCTCAGGATTTCCGAGGGGGAGACGCTGGCGATCATCGGGCGGAGCGGCTCGGGCAAGAGCGTGCTGATGAAGCACCTCATCGGCCTGCTCAAACCCGACCGGGGCCGCGTGCTCGTCGACGGCATCGACATCGACGCGATTTCGTATGACGAACTGCGGAAGGTGCGTCGGGAGTTCGGCGTGCTCTTTCAGGGCGGCGCGCTCTTCGATTCCATGAACTCGTTCGAGAACGTGGCCTTCCCGCTGCGCACGTTCACCGACATGACCGAGGCCGAGATCCGCGCGGAGGTGGAGCAGTGCCTCTCGATGGTTCAGCTTCCGGACGTCGGGCCGAAGATGCCCGCCGAACTCTCCGGCGGCATGCGCAAGCGGGTGGCGCTGGCCCGCGCCGTGGCCCTCCGTCCCCGGTACGTCATCTACGACGAGCCCACCAGCGGCCTCGACCCGGAGACCTCGAACACCATCGACGAGTTGATCAAGAGCCTGACCGATCAACTGCACATGACCAACATCGTCGTCACGCACGACATGCATTCGGTGCTCACCATCGCCGACCGGGCCGCCTTCATCCACAACGGCCACATGCACTGGACCGGCACCATCGAGGCATTGCACGAGAGCCACGACCCGGTGCTCTGCCGCTTCGTGCGGGCCAATGAATACCAGATCGGCAAACCCGCGCTTCGCACCTAGCCCTCGGCCCACGCGCCGGACCGACGACCGATGACCCTACCTCTATGAAATACGGCAACGAACTCAAAGTCGGAACCGCCATCCTCCTGACGGCGATCATCTTCATCCTCGGCATCCGCTTCTTCGAGGACCTGCCGCTCTTCCGCGGCACCACCAACCTGGAAACAGACTTCGAGAACGCCGCCGGCCTCATCGCGGGCAACATCGTCCGGGTCAACGGCGTCACGGTCGGCTCGGTCGATGAGGTGCGGATCAACCCGGAGACCAACCGGGTGCGCGTGCGCTTTCATGTGGACAGCGACCTGCCCATCCCGGAGGGCTCCTTCACACGCGTCACCGGCTTCGACGCGCTCGGCGTGGTGCGGATGGACCTGATCCTCGGCCCCCCGGGCAATCCCCCCATCCCCGATGGCGGCTACGTCCCGAGCGATACGGCCGAAGACCTGCTCACGTCGCTGAGCGCGCGCGCGCCCACCCTCGTCAACCACGTGGACAGCGTCCTCGTCGGCCTCGACGCCACGCTCTCGACCACGCGCGCCCTCCTCGACGACCCCGAGAGCGACCTCCGGCAGCTCCTCCTCTCCGCACGCGGCAGCCTCTCGGCGTTCAACCGCTTCTTCCGCGCCGAAGAAGAGCGCCTCTCGAACATACTCGCCCACACGGACACCCTCACCGGCTCTCTGAACGAGCTCATCGACGTGCAGGGCGAC
>JALSSK010000300.1 GCA_026984335.1 Rhodothermales bacterium | reverse complement strand
GACGCCGAAGACCAGGATGAGCATCTGAATTACGTCCGAGGCGATGACGCTCTTGATGCCGCCGAGCGCGTCGTAGACGACCGTCACCACGCCGAGGAGCGTCACGGCCACCCAGAACGGCGCGTCGAGCACGGCCTGAAGCACGAGCGAGATGCCGTAGACCGTCACGCCCGTGCCGAAGGACACGATGAACTGAAAGAGGAGCGAGAGGAGCGTGCGCGTGCCGACGCCGAAGCGTTTTTCGAGGTACTCATAGATGGAGATGACGCCCGATTTCTTGAAGAAGGGCACGAGGAAGATCATGATGAAGATCATCGCCGGCGGCACGGCCAGCTCATACTGAAGCCAGATCAGGCCGCCCCCGAGCGAGAAGGCCACGAACGCGGGCGCGCCGAGGAGCGAGTTCGTGCTGAGTTGCGTCGCCATGGTCGAGAGGCTCACCGGAAGCCAGTGGATCCGGTTGCCCCCGAGGTAATAGTCTTTTTCGCTCTTCTGCCCCTGACCGAGCCGGTAGCTCATCCAGACGAGGCCCACCATATAGATGAGCATGATGGTCCAATCGACGGCGTTCATAGGCGTCTGTACGGGTTAGGGGCGGCCTGGGACCGTCTTTCTCCGGAGAATCTCTTAACTTCCGCCCGCAAGGATAAGCGTCTCGGAGCCTTTCCTCAAGCCTTCTCCCCTCTTCCCCGCTCGCCGTGAAAGATCCCGAAAACTCCGACAAGGTATTCTGGCCCGAGGAGGGCTTCACGAAGGGGGACCTCGCGGCGTACTACGAGGCCGTCGCGCCGGTGATGTTGCCGCACTTGAAGGACCGTCCCGTCACGGTGCGCGTTTTCCCGGACGGCATTACGGGCGAGGCGTTTTACCGCCGCGAGCGCCCCGAGGACGCCCCGGCATGGATGCGGAGTGTGGCCTACCGGCCCGTCAGCGCGCCCGGCGTCCGCCGCCTCATCCTCATCGACGAGGCCGAAGGGTTGCGGTGGTGGGTGGCGCGGGGAGCCGTCGAGTTCCACACGTGGGCCGCCCGCGCGCCGGCGCTCGACGCCCCCGATCAGGCCGTCTTCGACCTCGACCCCGGCGACGAAGCCGACTTCCCCCGGGTCCTCGAAGCCGCCCTTCACCTCCGCGAGTATCTCGCGGATCGCGGGCTCGAGGGCTTTCCCAAGACGAGCGGCGGGCGCGGCATGCACGTCGAGGTGCCGCTGGCGACGGGGCATACGTTCGAGCGGGTCCGCGCGTGGGTGCGGGCGGTGGCGGAGGCGCTCGCCGGGGCGCATCCCGAGGTCGTCGCGGCGGCGCACGGGGCCACGCACCGGGGGCGGCGCGTCACCATCGACCACGCGCAGAACAGCATCGGGCGCAACACCGCCGCCCCGTACACCGTCCGCGGTCGTCCCGGCGCGCCGGTCTCGGCCCCCGTGTCGTGGGCCGAGGTCGTCCGGGGCGCGATCCGTCCCGAACGGTTCACCCTCCGGACGATGCCCGTTCGCCTCCAAAAAAAGGGGGATTTGTATGCGGGGATGCTGGAAAAAGCCTATCCCTTGCCCTTATTCTAAGGGCCGTCCCCACCCCTTTCCGCTCCTTCCTCAGGCCCGCGCCCCATGGAGAACGTCATCTGGACCCCTCCGCTCCGGTTGCTCGTGGCCCTCTTGCTCGGCATCCTGATCGGGCTCGAACGCGAGACCGCCAAAAAGCAGATCGCGGAATATGCCGGGGTGCGCACCTTTGCCCTGCTGAGCCTCTTCGGCTTCGGATGCGCGTGGCTGTTTCGGCTTCAGGTGACGCTGGCCCTGCCGCTTGGCCTGCTCGCGGTGGCGGCGCTCACGGTGCTCGAGTATCTCAGCAAGCGGGCGGGAGGGCATCGGGGATGGACGAGTGAGGTGGCCGCGCTGCTCACCTACGTCATCGGAGCGCTCGCCCTGCTCGCCGACGTCTGGGTGCCGATGGCGCTCGGCGTGATCGGTACGCTCCTGCTCGCCGAAAAGGCCCAGATCGAGACCTACGTGGAGCGGCTGGAGAAGACGGAGTTCCTCGCCGTCGTCAAATTCTTGCTCGTCACGGTCATCATTCTTCCTGCCCTCCCCAACCAGGGCTACACGCGGTTCGACCTCAACCCGGCGCACATCTGGCAGATCGTGGTGCTCGTCTCCTCCATTGGCTTTGTCGGCTATTTTCTGACGAAGCGGTACGGGGACCGGATGGGGCTGTGGCTCTCGGGTCTGCTCGGCGGCATCGTATCAAGCACGGCGGTGACCGTGGCGGTGGGCCGCATGGCGCAGCGTGCGCCCGAGCAGGCGGCGGGTGCGTTGCAGGCCACGCTGCTGGCTTCGGCGGTGATGTACGTGCGCATCCTTGCGCTCATCTGGATCCTGAACCCGGCCTTCGTCCCGATCCTCTGGTGGCGTATGGTGGTGCTCTGCATCGTCGGTGTGGCGCTGGCCGTGCCCGTACGTTCGGCGCGCGCCGCCCCTTCCGAAGCGCCCGCCTCCACCCTCCAGAACCCGTTCGAGATCAAGCCCGCCGTCGTCTTCGCCTCCCTTTTCGTCGTCCTGAGCGTTGTGACCACGCTCGTCAAGAATGCCTTCGGGGATGCGGGGCTGCTCACGCTCTCGGCGCTTGTCGGCGTCACGGACATCGACCCTTTCATCCTCTCCTTGATTCGGGGCGGAGCCACGGTGAGCCGCATCGTGGTGGCCGCCATCGTCGTCGCCATGATGAGCAATACCGTCGTGAAAGGCGTTTATTTCAGCGTCCTGGTCAAGCCTCTCCGGCGCGCAACGCTCTGGCGCTTCGGCCTCTGGGCCGCCATGCACGTTCCCCTCGCTTTCGTCCTTTAACCCCGATTCGCCATGCCCAAGATTCAAACCCTCCTCGTGCCCACCGACTTTTCCGAGTTTGCCGCGCATGCCTTCGAGTTGGCGCTCGACCTGGCCCGCCGAAGCCGCGCCGAGATCCACCTGCTTCACACCATTCACGAGATCGACGTGCGCACGTGGGACTGGATCACGGTCACGATGCCTAAAGAGGAAGAGGAGATTCGCGGGGAACTGGAGGCCGACGCCGAGCAGCAACTCTCCGCCTTCATGGCCGCGCACGACGCCCATGGGGTGGCGGTCCGGCCCGCGATCCGGTGGGGCCCTGCGCCGGCCGAGACGGTGGTCGCCTATGCCGCCGAAACGGAGGCCGACCTCATCGTGATGGGCTCGCACGGTCGACGCGGCGTCCGACGGATGCTCCTGGGCAGCGTCACCGAAGAGGTGGTGCACACGGCGTCGTGCCCCGTGATGGTGGCGCACCTGCCCGAGCAAACGCCTTCGCTGGTGCGACGCATCCTCGTCCCCATCGACTTCTCAGCCTCCGGCGCGCCCGCACTCGACTGGGCCGAGACCCTGGCCTCGAGCTACGACGCCTGCCTCGTCCTCCTGCACGTCCTGGAAGATTTCAAGCCGATGGAACCCTATGAAGTCGCCTTCGGCAATCTCATCGACGAGGTGTTGCCGCAACTGGAGGAGCACGCCCGAAACGAACTCGAACGGACGGCGGCATCCTTCGCCGGGAAGGGGCTCCAAACCGAGACGCACGTCGAACACGGACGCCCCGCCGACGGCATCCTCGACTTTGCCGCCCGGCAGGACGTCGGCCTGATCGTGCTGGCGTCCCACGGGCGCACCGGCCTCGAACGTCTGCTCCTCGGCAGCGTCGCCGCCCGCGTGATGCGCAGCGCTCCCTGCCCCGTGCTCATCGTCAGGCCGCGTTCGTAAGGCGAACGTGCGCCGGCAGCCCCGGCCAAGCCCAAGCTCCCGCGCGCCTCGCCCGCAGCCCCCTCCGGTCGTAAAAATCCCCCCTGCAAACCAGACGTTTACAGGAGGGATTTCGTGGGCCCGGAGGGACTTGAACCCCCGACCTACCGATTATGAGTCGGCAGCTCTAACCACTGAGCTACGGGCCCGGCTTTTCGGTGTCCCGCACGGGGACGCGCCCTTCTGCCGCTCAAGATAACAAGGACGGCGGCACAAACCAACGCGATGCGCCGGGGGCTGTTCCACCGCCCCTCCCCTCCCGGAAACCGCTCCCGTGACCGGCAAGAATCATGAGGGTTGCATTAAGATATCCAATGTTGCGGGGGCAAGATTGACAATTATACCAGGAGATTCGTAGTTTTCGCCTAAAATAATTAGGAGGCGACCTTATGGACCGGATAGACGAGATCGACGTAAAGATCCTGAACCTGCTGCAGGAGCATGGACGGATCAAACGCAACCGGATTGCCGAGGAAGTGGGTCTTTCCGTGCCCTCGGTGAGCGAGCGCATGCGCAAACTCGAAGAGCGCGGCGTCATCGCAGGATACCGGGCCATCGTCGATCACAAGCGCCTGCACTTCGACATCACCGCCTTCATCCGCGTCATGGTCGACGGTTCGGAGCACTACCCGGGCTTCGTCGAACGAGCCGCCGTGCTCGACGAGGTGCAGGAGGTGCATTCGATCACCGGCGAAGGTTCGCACATCCTCAAGGTGCGCACACGGAACACGACCACGCTCGAAGAGCTGCTTTCGAAGATACAGGCCTGGCCCGGCATCCACGGCACCTCTACGAGCATCGTGCTGAGCACGTTCAAGGAAACGCGCGCCCTCCCCGTGCAGCCGACGGACCTCTTCTATCCCGAGACGACGCCCGCCTGATTCCCCCCACCCCCGGGCCTTCCCACACACCAACGGCTTCCTCAAAACCATGAGCAAATTTCAGCAGGATTACAACGTTGCCGCAGCGACCAAGTACAAGCTCAACGGCAACGGCAAACACGCCGGCCCGATGGACATCGAAAAGATCTTCGGAGAGAACACGTTCGGGCTCGACGAGATGAAGAGCCGGCTTCCGAAGGCCGCCTTCAAGAGCATTCTTGCCACCATCGAGCAGGGGCGTTCGCTCGATCCCGGCATTGCCGACACGGTGGCGCTGGCGATGAAGGAGTGGGCCGTCGAGCGGGGCGCGACGCACTTCACCCACTGGTTCCAGCCGCTGACGGGCCTCACCGCCGAGAAACACGACAGCTTCATCACGCCGAACAAAGGCGGCGGCGCCATCGCCCAGTTTTCGGGCAAGGATCTCATTCAGGGCGAGCCCGACGCATCGAGCTTCCCGAGCGGCGGCATCCGCGCCACGTTCGAAGCGCGCGGCTATACGGCGTGGGACCCCACCTCGCCCGCCTTCATCATCGAGAACCCCAACGGCTCGTATCTCGCCATCCCGACGGCGTTCGCCTCGTGGACCGGCGAGGCGCTCGACCACAAGACGCCGCTGCTCCGATCGATGCACGCGCTCGACGAGCAGGCCCGCCGCGTGCTCGCCCTCTTCGGCGTCAAGGATGTGCACAAGGTCTACAGCACCGTCGGCAGCGAGCAGGAGTATTTTCTGATCGACGAGGAGTTCTTTTTCCGTCGTCCCGACCTCATCAGCACGGGGCGCACGCTCTTCGGAGCCCGCCCGCCGAAGGGACAGGAGCTGGAGGATCATTACTTCGGTTCCATTCCCGACCGCGTGCTCTCGTGCATGCTCGAGACCGAGAAGGAGCTTTACCGCCTCGGCGTGCCGGTAAAGACGCGGCACAACGAAGTGGCTCCGAGCCAGTATGAGATTGCTCCGCTCTTCGAGAACGCCAACGTGGCCGCCGACCACCAGCAGCTCATCATGCTCATGCTCCAGCGCGTGGCCCGCAAATACGGCATGGTGTGCCTGCTCCACGAGAAGCCCTTTGCCGGCGTCAACGGGTCCGGCAAGCACAACAACTGGTCGATAGCGACGGACACCGGCATGAACCTGCTCGAGCCGGGCGACAACCCGCACGACAACATGCAGTTCCTTTTCTTCTGCACCGCCGTCATCCGGGCCGTCCACCGGCACCAGGACCTGCTCCGCATCTCCGTCGCCTCGGCGGGCAACGACCACCGCCTCGGCGCCAACGAAGCGCCGCCCGCCATCATGAGCGTCTTCCTCGGCGAACAACTCGAAGACGTGTTCGAACAGCTCGAAAAAGGCCCGGCCACGCAGAGCAAGCAGGGCGGGCTCCTCGGCCTCGGCGTCCCGGTGCTGCCGCACCTGCCCCGCCACGCCGGCGACCGCAACCGCACCTCGCCCTTCGCCTTCACCGGCAACAAGTTCGAGTTCCGCGCCGTCGGCAGTTCCCAGAGCATCTCTTTCCCGAACGTCGTGCTCAACACAGGCGTGGCCGAGTCGCTCGACGTGATGGCGACGATGCTCGAAGCCAGGCTCGAAAAAGGCACAGACCTCGAGAAGGCCGTCGCCGAGGTCATCAGCGAAGCGCTTCACGAAGCCCGACCCGTCATCTTCGGCGGCGACAACTATGCGGAAGCCTGGCACGCCGAAGCCGAGCGACGCGGTCTGCTCAACCTCCCCACCACGCTCGACGCGCTCGATCATCTGTGCGATGAGAAGAACGTCACGCTCTTCAGCAAGTACGGCGTGCTCAACGAAACCGAGTTGCGAAGCCGCTATGAGATCTGGGTCGAACAGTATTTCAAAAAGGTCAACATCGAGGCGGAGACGACCGAGGCCCTCGCGCGGACGATGGTGATGCCGGCGGCGACGGCCTACCTCAACAACCTGGCGCAGGCGCTCTCCGCCGCCACGGACCTGGGCCTCCCCGCCGACGGCGTGCGCGAAACGGCCGAGGAACTCGGCAAGGGCATCGACGCGCTGCGCGCCGCCATCCGGGAGCTGGCTGCCCAGAACCAGGACCTCGGCGGCGAAGAGGTGCACGACAAAGCCGCTCACATGCGCGACCACGTCATCCCCGCCATGAACGCCGTCCGCGAGGCCGGAGACCGGCTCGAACGCCTCGTGGCGCACGATCAGTGGCCCATGCCCACGTACCGGGAAATCCTCTTCGTGAAATAAGGGCTTACCCGCCGGCTCGTCCCCCCGTGCACCTGCGACCGCAGGGGCTCCCTGCGACGCATCAGGGACTCCCTGCGGTCGCTATCTTTTCACGCCCGATCCCTTCCGAAATCTTTTCAAAAAGCCCGTACAGCTCTAAAATAGGGTGTCGGAGCGCCTCGAAAAATCGCCTGGCCGAGGAGGAACTTCTTTCGCGGAAACACTTCCGCCGTCACGGCCAAAAGCTCGTCGGCGGGCGCATAGCGCAACTCGAAGGAGGGCAGCCCCAGCGAGTCTACCAGACGGCGCGTCTCAGGATGGGTGGGATCGAACGTGGCAAAGCTGATCCGGGAAACGTCGTCCGGTCGTTTCCCTCTTTCGACAACGGGAAGCACCTGATTTTCGATCAGAACGTTCCACTGCGCGTCCACGATGCGGTTTTTCAGCCGTTCCACGAGGACGAGGGTGCCCATCAGGCCGATGTGAATGCGCTTGAAGGCGTACGCCTGCGCCGCCGTCTCATAGATGCGTTCCAAATCGACCTCGGGCTCGTCGAGCAGTTCCCGCCACAGAGGATACTGTTCCCCGTCGCGGAGGGCGCGAAGCCAGCGCAACCACGCATGCTCGATCTGTTCGCGGGTCACGATGCCCCTCGCGAACAGGATCCTAACCATGCGGTCGTGCATCGGATTGCTGAGCAGGAAAGGGTCGTCTTTGACAGCCATGATCTCTACTTTTTTCTGGCCCAAAGAGGGAGCGGGAACGAGGAAGATATCGTCTTCAGTTTGCGCAGATTAAGTCCCTCCACCCCGGTTCCTCGCACGGAAGCGGCTCGGGTTCCGCCCGGTGGACCTTCGCTCGCGCTCACGCATTGGAATCCTGATGGGCGTCTTTTCGTAGGAGCGCTAGCATTCCGGAGAGCAGCAAGGTCCGGGATGCGTGTCGTTCCAGGGCCATGAGGCCGGGATTCCTCGGGCGTGACCCGCGCTGATCCGGCGCGTGAAGCACTGCGCACCACGCGCGAAGCGTACGCATGTCGGGAAAAGATTTGGGAGATCGCCCATCGGAAATGGTATAATGCCTATCTTCGCGGGTTCCGTATCGTCCCCGACGCCTCCGCCTCTTTGCCACACAAGAAGCACGCATGGGAAAATCGTCCTCGATGCCTTCGGCCTCCAGCGAGCAGGATCGCGCCCTCGTTGAACAGGCGCTCGCCGGACGCGAGCTCGCCTACAACGAGTTGATGGAGAAATACCGCAACGCCCTCCATCGCCACATCCAGCGCATGGTGCGGGACAAAGACGCCGTGGACGATCTCGTACAGGAATGTTTCATCAAAGCCTTCTCCGCGCTTCGCTCCTATTCCTCCGAGTATGCTTTCTCTACGTGGCTCTACAAGATCGCCACGAACCACACCATCGACTTCCTTCGGAAGAAGAAGCTTCCGACGCTCTCGATCGACCGGCCCCTCCAGACCCGCGACGGCGAAATCGAGTATGAGGTGCCGGACGTCACCTACCGGCCCGATCGTCACATCGTCGAGGACCAGCGGCGCGAGATCATCCAGGAAGCCATCGATGCGCTGCCGCCGAAATACCACCGCGTCATCGTGATGCGTCATCAACAGGAGAAGTCCTACGAAGAGATCGCCCGCGAGCTCGACCTGCCGCTCGGCACCGTCAAGGCGCACATCTTCCGCGCCCGCGCCCTTCTGTACAAGCACCTCCGGGACAAACGCGGATCTCTTTGAATTTTAGCTTTCGGATGCGTGATTTTGGATTAGTTTTCGATTCCTTCCGCTTCCGTTGCCGGAGGCCGGCATCCTTCTTTCAAGATGCGCCGTGCGTCGTTCGTATTGCGTGAAGGATGCGCCGGCGAACCGAGGAGGCAGCCTTACGCACCACGTAATACGGAACACGGCCGCATTACCCCGTTTCCGACCCCGTAACCCCAAAGCCGAATCCCGCAATGATCGAGCGATACACGCGCCCCGAGATGGCCGATCTCTGGAGCGAAGAACAACAGTTTCAATCCTGGCTCGAGGTCGAGCTGGCAGCGTGCGCGGCGTGGTCCGAGCTGGGCGTCATTCCGAAGGAGGACGTCGAGAAGCTCTACGCGAAGGCGACCTTCGACGTCGCGCGCATCCACGAGATCGAGCGGACGACGAAGCACGACGTGGTGGCCTTCACGCGGGCCGTCAGCGAGACGCTCGGCGAGGAGAAGAAGTGGGTGCACTACGGCCTGACCTCCTCGGACGTTGTCGACACGGCCCTCTCGCTGCGTCTCAAGAAAGCCAACGCGCTCATCCTCGCCGCCCTCGATCGGATGATCGACGCGCTGGCGGAGAAGGCGCGGGCGCACCGGCACACGCTCATGATGGGCCGCACGCACGGCGTCCACGCCGAGCCGACGACCTTCGGGCTGAAGATGGCGCTGTACTATGCCGAGATGGGGCGCAACCGCGCGCGTTTTGTGGCGGCGGCGGAAGACCTCCGGGTGGGCAAGATCTCCGGCGCCGTGGGCACGTTCGCCCACCTGCCGCCCGAGGTCGAGCGTCTCACGTGCGAGCGGCTGGGGCTCAAGCCCGCCCCCATCTCCACGCAGGTGCTCCAGCGCGACCGGCACGCGCACTATGTGGGGGTGCTCGCGCTCATCGGCGCGACGCTCGAAAAGATGGCCGTCGAGGTGCGGGGGCTGCAGAAGAGCGAGGTCCGCGAGGTGGAAGAAGCCTTCGGCAAAGGGCAGAAAGGCTCCTCGGCGATGCCGCACAAGCGCAATCCCATCGGCTCGGAGAACGTCACCGGCTGCGCCCGGCTGCTCCGGGGCTACGTGATCCCGGCCCTGGAAAACGTGGCGCTCTGGCACGAGCGCGACATCTCGCATTCGTCCGTCGAGCGCGTGATCCTCCCCGACGCCACCACGATCGTCCACTACGCGCTCCACCGCTTCGCCTCGATCATCGAGAACCTCCGGGTCTATCCCGAAGCGATGCGGCGCAATATGGAACGGACCTTCGGGCTGTACAACAGCCAGCGGCTTTTGCTCAAACTCATCGACACGGGGCTGAGTCGCGAGGCCGCCTACGACCTCGTGCAGCCCCTTGCCATGCGGGCGTGGGAAGAAGCGCGCTCTTTCCACGAAATCGTTTCTAACGCCCCGGAAATCACCGCCCGCCTGACGCAGGCCGAGATCGACGAGGCCTTCGACCCCGGCTACCACCTCCGCCACGTCGACCGGATCTTCGAGCGCGTGGGCCTGAACGAAGCATAGCGACGGGGCAACGCTGCGGAAGCGCTTGCGAAATTCGGCGCCGGTCATGACTTTTAGCCGGAATCACCCTATTTTGCGCGGCGGAGGGATCAAGAGACTATTCGTTTTTGCACACCATCATGGAGGCAACATGAACCTTTCGACACGTATCTGCGCGCTAGTGACGCTCCTGTCGGTCCTGGCCGTCCCGACCGCATGGGCGCAGTCCGCGTCCCTGTCGGGCACGGTCGTCGATGCCGGCGACAACGGCCCGCTGGCCGGCGCGAACGTCGTGCTGCTCCAGGGCGATGCGCTCGTGACCGGCGCCGCCACCGACGTCGACGGTCGCTATAGCATCACCGACGTCGCACCGGGCACGTACACACTCCGCGCGCGCTTCGTCGGCTATCAGGAACACGAAGCGGAACTGACCCTTGCGCCGGGAGAGACGCGCACGCTCGACATCGCGCTCTCGCAGGGCGGCATCGAGTTGAACACGGTGGTCGTGACGGCCTCCCGCCGGGCGGAGAAGGTGCTCGACGCGCCGGCGTCCATCTCGGTCATCTCGGCCCGGGAGGTCGAACAGGCCATTGGCACCTCCTCGGCCGACGCCCTCCGGAACACGACGGGCGTGGACATGGCGCAGACCGGCGTCGACCGGCGGGAGATGGTTTTGCGCGGGTTCAACAACGCTTTCTCGGGCGCGACGTACGTGCTGACCGACTACCGCCAGGCCGCCGTGCCTTCGCTGGGCGTGAACATCTACAGCATCATGCCCAACCTGAACATCGACATCGACCACATCGAGGTCGTGCGCGGGCCCGGCTCGGCCCTCTACGGCGCGGGCGTGGATGCGGGTGTGATCCACTTCGTCACGAAAGACCCCTTCACCCACCCCGGCACGACGATCTCCGTGCAGGGCGGCGAGCGTTCGTTCTTCGGCCTCCAGGGACGCCATGCCGGCGTGCTGGCCAACGGACAGCTCGGCTACAAGATCACCGGCGCCTATAGCCAGGCCAACGACTGGGAGCTGGACCCGAACGACCCCATCGACCAGGTGCAGATCGCCACCGACGGGCTGCGCAATACGGATTATGAGAAGATCAACCTCAACGGGACGGTGGAATACCGCCCCAGCGAAGGCGTATCCGTCATTGCCAACGGCGGGTTCTCCTCGCTGACGGCCGCCGTGCTCTCGGGCATTGGCACCGTGCAGGCCGACGGCTTCGGGTACAGCTACGGCCAGCTTCGCTTTCAGGCCGGCAACTTCTTCGCCCAGACCTATTTCAACAAGAACAACTCCGGAGATTCCTTCGTCTACGATGCCACTGCGCCCAATAACATCGGCACGCGCACGTCGGACCGAGGGTTGCTCATCAACGCTCAGGCGCAATACGACCTCGAAATGGCCGAGGGGAAGGAACAGCTGATCTTCGGCGTAGACCTGGAGCTGACCCGCCCCGACACGAAGGGCACGATCCTCGGGCGCAACGAAAACAACGACAACATC